>JBBQMV010000258.1:0-4270 GCA_038329315.1 Bdellovibrionia bacterium
GTGCTATCCGAACTCGCTTGGGCTGAGCGCGGAATACCCGTGCCGGCCGAACAAAACCGATCCGAAGCCGCACTATTTTCAAACGGAGTGTTCCCGGCTTGCACTTGCTGGAACTGGCAGTTCATCAAGAGCTGGGTATTCAGGCAGTTCGTGTTCGTGGCGTCCATGCTGCCGCCGCACGAAACTTTATACCCTAAGAAAAGTCGGTAAATCGCGCGACCCAGATTCGCGGCTACGATACCCGCGCAGCTATTGTACGCATCGAGGGGGCCGATCCGCCGATTTTTTTGATCGTAACACCCGTTATAAAGTGGAGCTCCCGATACGCCGCCTTGGGTGAGTGGATAGGGGTAGATCTTTCCCGCCATCGCCGGGGAATAAGGTCCGATCCCTTTCTGGAAAATATCATTGAGGTCCGTGTTGGTATGGGGGATCGTCGTCTCCGGAGCGACATTAAAGAACCCGCTCACGATGGCGGTCGTACCCCCGGCGGCTCCGGCAGTCTGCGAAGTGCAGAGGCCTACGACTCCCGCACAAACGATCGCCCTAAAGTTTTTTTTGATCGAGGGAAACATAAACGGACCACTCCCCGAAACGTATTTAAATGATTGACTCAATTCTTAATGTAGCGCGTTAATTTCGAGAAGTCTAGGTCAGGGGTGAAATCTAGAAATCGGAGAGATGAGTCAGCACTGACCTAGCTCTTTGCTGACATTTTAAATTTACGGCGTGGGCACTGGTTTAAGGCGGAGATCGAGCGCTGCACCTTGAATGAAATCCGCGCGACCGGCGCGGTCTTCGAGTTTTACCTGCTGCTTCTGCGAGTTAAACATCATCGTCGAAATCAAGAGGGCCAACACAATCATAATCGCTGAAGCGATCATAATTTCGACAAGTGTGAAGCCTGCCTCGGTTTGAATTTTCGGCGACATGCGCGCTCCTTCTAAATATACTATGATGTAATAGAGTGTAGCAGTGACTCGTTCCACGAAACTAGGGGAATTAGAAAAGTGAACTCGCTCGGTCGCACCACTGATAAAACGAACGAACAGGGCTCGGCTTTGATGCAAGTCATAATCGTCGGCTCGGTGGTCGCCATCATCGCCTATTTTTTGGCGCAGTTAATGGTCAACAATGACCGAAACAGCATTCGAATGATTCACCGAAACGATAATCTATCGCTCGCGCAGGATCTCTCCGACTACGTGAATAGCGCTAACAAGGTCCGAGATTTATCAAACGTCGTCGATGGGCAGTACCCTTAAGGAGCCGACTTATGGAACGTCTCCGAAAACCCGTGATGAGCTCGTCCTTCGCGTTTTTTTTCCTCGCCCTCGGTCTTTTCTTTTCGGAGATCAATACTGCAAAGGCGAGTGCCCAACAATGCGGGACCTCTGCTCCTCTAGGTGGACTTTGCAATGTTTATGGTGGCCATACCACTGCTCCAAACGTAACCGGCACCTGCACGAGTGGCGGCTCGAATGGAACGGGAATGTTTTGCCAACCCAATACGCTCATCTCCTGCCGGGAGCTTTGCTTGAATGATCTTGATTTTGGTTTCGCTAGTCCGGGAGGTCAACCTTGCACCGTGCCTGCGCCTGGATTCTGCAACTGCGGAACAGAAGTATTGACTTACACGGACGCGAACTGCGGCCCACTTCCGGTACCTCCACCTATCCCGCCTGGAGATTGTACGGCAATTCCGGGCACGGCCGCCGGCTGGAGTGCGCACGCTTGTGGCACCGCGGGGTGCGCCGCTTCGGATTTACCCGAGCCTCCACCGACTGGCGCATTTGGTAGCCTCGTGAATCCGATGGCGGCGTGCTGCGGACGAGGGTGGGGAGAAAATACCTCTAGCGCACTCAAAATGGACTGCGTCGAAGCGGTCGCCCCATTGAAGCCGACGATCCAGACTTTTCTCCAGTTTTATAATGCGGGAGCGGCCGCCGATCCCTTAACCACGGCCACGCTTCCTTATCCAAACCAGATGTTCGTCGTCGATCCATCCGGAGTACCGGTCAACGGATTTTACAATCAAGAGGGTCGGCGCTGTAATTACCAAAACGCCACGACCAAAGCGCCGGTCACGTTAACCGCGACCCAGCAAATGGCGCTTTTCGAAACGGCTTTGACCGAACAGAAAATCCCCCAGGGGACGGGCTACGCCGCGGAAGTCCCGCCCACTTGCTGCAGTCTCGTCGTTTTCGCACTCGAACGAAAATGTCCGGATAACGATACGTTTGGCTCCGTGACCATTGCGACGACGTTCAATGGAACCCGTCGCTGTACGGCCGCGAAACGGATGAAACTCGATTTCGCGATCTTTGATTTATGTGATCCGGACGTCGTAAAACGGGCCCGGTTTCGGACCGCGACTTCTTATGAAGGCGAAGATTTAAGTCGAGTTAGCATCTTTACCTCGCCGCCGATCAATGCCCTAAACCTCATCGCACTGAATTACCCGCCTTCTCCTTTGCCTTCACCTCTGCCGAGTCCGCTCCCTTCGCCGGCTCCTCCCTGCCCGAATAGTCCGGCGATCCTCACTTTACCGTGGTCATCGGGGAAGTGTCGCCTCAAGCCGACGGGAACCCCTTTCGGTGTAGAGGCTTATCCGTAGCGAAAATTTTGGGATCATCGATCGGGTCAATACGAGAGCTTCGCGATGTCCTTCAGAGTCTCGACGGTTTCGAAACAAGCGGCCGCCGCTTCGCGGCCCTTGTTTTCGGCGTTATCCTGACTGCGGATCTCGGCCTGCGCGTCCGTGTAGGTCGTGAGGACGCCGAACGAAATCGGAGTTTCGGTCGCGAGCATGGATTGCATGATCCCGAGGGTAGCGCCGAGCGAGATGAATTCGAAGTGCGCGGTATCGCCTTTAATCACGCAGCCGAGGCAGATCACGCCGGCGTACTTTCCGGTCTTCGCGAGCTTCTGCGCGAGGAGTGGGATCTCGAAAGCGCCTGGAGCGTCGAACTCTTCGATGAGGCTTCCGGAAACCCCCTTTTCGGCGAGGTACTGGATCGCGCCGCGCCGGAGGCCGCCGGTGACTTCGGTATTGAAACGGCTCGTGAGAATGGCGAACTTCATTGGAACTCCGTAGGATTTTCCGGGGAAGGTTTCGAGAGGTAGTGGCCCATTTTATCGCGCTTCGTAGCGAGGTAGGCGAGATTCGCACCGGTGGGAATACTTTCGATCGGGACGCGTTCGACGATTTTTAGTCCGTAGCCGTCGATACCGACGACCTTTTTCGGGTTGTTCGTGAGTAGCCGTAACTCCTCGACGCCGAGGTGGCGAAGGATCTGGGCGCCGACGCCGTAGTGGCGAAGGTCCGCATCGAATCCGAGGTGGCGATTCGCTTCGACGGTGTCCATGCCTTGGTCCTGCAGCGCGTACGCGCGGATCTTATTTCCGAGCCCGATGCCGCGGCCTTCATGCCGGCGCATGTACACGAGCACGCCGTGTCCGCTTTCCGAGATCTGTTTGAGTGCGGATTGGAGCTGGGTACCGCAGTCGCAGCGAAGCGAACCGAGCGCGTCGCCCGTTAAACACTCCGAGTGGACGCGAACGAGGGGAGCATTCGCGTGTTCGCTCCGTCCGAGCGTGAGGTCGCCCTTCACGAGCGCGAGGTGCTCGGTATCGTCGACCTTCGAGCGGAAGGCGATCATCCGAAACTCCCCGAACTGCGAAGGAAACTTCGTCTGCGCGATCTCTTCGATCATCGTCTCGCGCCGCATCCGCAGCGAGATAATGTCTTGGATCGAAACGATCGGAAGGCCGTGGGCCTCCGCGAACGTTTTCAGGTCCGGGAGACGCGCCATCGTTCCGTCGTCGTTCATGATCTCGCAGATCACGGCGCCGCGCTTGAGTCCGGCGAGCTTCATGAGATCGATCGAGCCTTCGGTGTGGCCCGCGCGAACGAGCACGCCGCCCGACTGGGCGCGGAGCGGGAAAACGTGGCCGGGAGAAACGAGCGAGCGCGAATCGCTCTTCGGATCCATCGCGACGCGAATCGTCTGCGCGCGGTCGGCCGCCGAGATCCCGGTCGTCACGCCGTGCTTCGCTTCGATCGAAACGGTGAAAGCGGTTCCGCGGGGGCTTTTGTTGATCGGCGCCATCATCGGGAGATTCAGTTCCTCGATGCGTTCGCTTTCGAGCGTTAAACAGATCAATCCGCGCGCGTAGCGGGCCATGAAGTTCACCGCTTCCGCCGTGACGTGTTCGGCGGCGAGGATGAGATCGCCTTCGTTTTCGCGGTCCTCGTCGTCGACGAGAA
>JBBQMV010000259.1:0-4252 GCA_038329315.1 Bdellovibrionia bacterium
CTTCTCGGTAGAAAAGTTCGGCATGGTCGCTTAGTCGATCACCCAGTCAATGAGGTTCGCGACGAGACGCCCGCCTTCGGACTGTTTCAGAATGCGCTGATAACTATCGACCATGTCGGACTTCTGGAGACCCGGATAAATCGACTTATACGCCTTCACGTCCCACCCGATCGGGCTTCCGCTCCGATAGTCGCGATAGCACGCAAAAATCTTCGTATCCTTGCCTTTTTCGTCCTTCACCGTAATCTGTTTCGAAATCATACCGGGAGTGGGATGGTCACCAATCCCGTTGACCGCAAACATCTTCACATGGACTTGATTCTTCGAGGTGCAGTTCGAGTCGAGTGGAGTCGTGTAAAAAGTCGTCGGGAGAAAGTGTTTCAAGTCGCGGGCCCAGGCCTGCTCCGCGGATGGCGATTTAGAAGTGAAAGCCGCATAATACGCCGGTACGTTCACGTGAATGACGTCGCCGGTCGTCTTCGCGACCATCCGGGTATCACCCTTCATCATGTCTTCCCAGACCGGGAGAACGTGCTCGAGACTATCGCTGAAGGCATTCGCCACCGCGGGATTGATGATCCCGCTCAGATCGACCTTCACGCGATCTTCTTTTAACGACTTCCACGCTTCGCCAAGCTGGAGAACCATTTGGTTCGTGAAGTACTGAACGTTACCCATCGCGACCGGAGCCGAAGAGTTCGCGACGAACATGGTCGCGAATTGGGGCTTCATAATCACGTCGTGAATATCCCGCGTGGAAATACCCGCGATCTTATCGCGAAAGGTTTCCATCCCGTAAAGCTTACCGAGTTCGGTCGTGAGGTCCGCGAGCTTATCGATATTGAAGGCCGTAAATGCGTTTTGATCCTTCAGAGTACGGAACTTCATCGCGAGAAAAACGTGGCGCTCGCCTTCTTGGAAAAAGTTATACTGGGTATTTGGATCGGTATAGTGGTTCATCCCGACTCCCGAATAAAACACCGAACTATCGACGACGAGCTTTCCTGGTTTCTTGTCCTTGCTGCGTTCCTCGAGATTCAGCTTCATCAGTCGATCCGTAGATTTCCATACGGCATCGTAAGCCTCTTTACGGACGAAGCGCTGGAGTTCGTACGGTGTCTGGAAGCGGGTCATAAAGTCGTAAGGCTGGGTCAAATACGCCATGACGAGCTTCGATTGGGTCGTCGGCGAATAGATTCCCATCCGAGTCGCCATTTTCATCATCTTCGTGAGAAGTGCGCTGTGAGTGACTTTGTTATTCTCGACGATTGGAATCATCCGATAAATGATTCCGCGAAGGGGCCGTAACTGCGCCGTTTCGAGCGCTAGAAGCTTGAGGTCGGCGTCTTTGTACTTATCGTAGCCGTCGTCGAGTTCCGCGATGAGCTTCGCGAGAGATTCGACATCCTTCAAATTCCGGATCCGGTTTCCCATCGCGACGTAAGCATCACTCATGTATCCCGTATATTCGGAAGCACCGTCGGCGAGCTTCCGATCGAATTTTGAATCGGGCAGCTTTTGAAACGCTTGGTACTCTTCTGGCGTAACGCCCGGAAACTCTTTGGCCGCATCGCGCACCGTCATGTCATCATTGGCAACTTTTTCATCTGCCGCGTAAGTCGTAGTCGCGCAGATCGCGAGCGAGGACATCAAATAGATCGGAAACTTTTTCATGGGATCTCTCTCCTAGGCACACCGAGCCTATTTATAGGGTCTCTGGGGACCAAACTCCGTGCAAGGGTGAATCTTGCCGTCCGCGTGAACGCTAAACGTGATCGTCAAAAAGCAAACAAAAAAGCCCCGCCCGAACCGAGTTCGAGCGGGGCTGAAATTTTAGAGAACCGAAGCGGCGACTTACTTCTTCTGTTCGCCTTCGAAGTCGACCATTTCCTTCAGTTCCTTACCGACCTTGAAGAACGGAACGCGCTTCGGTGGGACTTGAACGACCTGACCCGTCTTCGGGTTCCGGCCTTGGTACGAACCGTAACTCCGGTTTACGAAGGAGCCGAATCCGCGGATTTCGATGCGGTCGTCACGCTTGAGCGCGTCCGACATCATATCGAAAACCATGTTTACGACGATCTCCGCCTGCCGATGTTGAAGGTGGGCCTTCTCGGCGACGATATTAATGAGATCCGCTTTCGTCATTCCTCATCCTCTCTGAAATCAGTAGAAAAGCTCTGTCTTTACATAAGGCTAAAGACCGCAGGGTACTTTTGCAAATCTTTTCATGCCGTTAGCATGTGACGCGGTGCACGAGCTCGCCAATGCGCTCTAATGGCGGAAGAAGCTGAAAATCCCGAAGACCAATTCGGAGGCGATGAGGAGAATGACGACCCACTCGAGCATCACTTCCCGCTTCGACTTCACAAGATCGGTGATCACTTCGATGCTTTCTTGGATGATCTTCGACTTATACTCGACCGCTCGGTAGCGGACGTCGATTTCGAGCATGGCCTTTAACTCGTGAAAGACCTTATCGAGTTCGGGCGAATCCCACGTCTCGTCCGGACTATCGACGATGTAAAGGTTCGAAATGATATCCTGCTTCGCCGAGAGGCACATCCCGACGAACTTCAGCAGATCTTCTTTAGAATCGATGAACTTCCCCTCGAGCTCGAGCCGCTTCGTATAGACCGTCGCTTGCTCGAGAAGGTTTTCGATCAGGATGTCGTAGTACTCGAGCGCGGTACTCTCCGCGACGAGCATGCAGATGATCTTAATTTTCGTGTAGCTGATCTTCGCCATGGTGATCCGGTCAAAGAAAACCTGGTTCACATTGGCTTCGATATCCATTCTCGTTTCGACGAGAAACACGTCGTTCGTATCCCCAAGCCGAGCCGCCGTCTTCGTCACCAAGATCTGTTCACGGATAATCGCGAGATAGCGCTCCTGAACCGCGTCTGGAACATTGAAAAAAACGACCGAGCCGTAATTATAAATGAAAGCATACGAAAACTCGGCGAACTCAAGAACCATTTCGTAGTTCGAGAAGTCACGGATTGGATGGATCACTTTTTCGCGCAAGAGCTGGAGCTTCAGGCGCTCCGCTACGTGCGAGGCCTTCAATCGGTAGGCTTGGTAATCGGCTTTTTGGCTTGGATTCGGTTCTAATTCAGACATCGGGTTAAACTAATGCTGCCGAATTTCCTTCACGCCCAGAGTCGACCAGAGCGCGAGGTTGAATTTTTTCTGATCGGCGCGGTGGCCAGTATATCGAATCATCATCATTCCGACCCCGCCGCCGCGCTCGGTAATATCGAAGCTCTCGAGCACGAGATCGTTCAAAGCGAGGAGCGAATTAATCGCGGTACGCGATTCTCCGTCCGGATCGTTCACGACGATCTCCGTGTGGAAAGTCAGCGACCGGCCAAGAACCCGGTCTTCGAACCACGAAACGGAGACGAGAATCAGGATGACCATCGCCGCGAGGAAGAGCGAGATACTGTGATACCCGAGACCGATCGTCACACCGAGCGCGGAGACGACCCAGATCGTGGCTGCGGTCGTGAGACCGACGACGCCACCGCGGGCTTGAATAATCACGCCTCCGCCGAGAAAACCGATACCGGAAACGATTTGGGCCGCGACCCGCGACGGATCGCCCGGAGGTCCGCCCGGTCCGTTCGCATTCGAGATGAGGACCGAGGTCGCGGTAAAGATGGCGGAGCCGAGACAAATCAAAATGTTCGTCTTCAAGCCCGCTGGCTTATTCTTGAGCTCACGTTCGAGACCGACGATGCCGCCGCACGCAATCGCGAGTAGCGCCTTCACGCCAAAGTACATAAGGAGGTGGGTATTCGTCCAATCCTGGGGCGAGAGTGGGAAGTTCGGGTTCATCGGGAACCAGATTAACTACCGAACCAGCTGTTGGTAAAGGTAAACCCACTTCATGGCGCTCTCTTCGATCTCGGCGTTCAGATCGCTCGCTCCGGTGTGGCCGCCAGCCGCGCTTTCGTAAAAGAGAACGTCGTGGCCCTGACCTAACATTTTTGCTGCCATCTTCCGCGCGTGCGCCGGACCGACGCGGTCGTCGGAAGTCGCCGTGTTGAAGAAGACTTTCGGGTAGTGACCATCGGCAAGGACGTTCTGATAGGGCGAATATTTCGAAATAAACGAGGCATCCGAGGCGATCCTAGGATCGCCGTATTCGTCGATCCAGGACGCCCCCGCGCCGATGAACGGAAAACGAAGCATGTCCAGCAGCGGAACATCACAGAGAACAGCATTGAAGAGTTCCGGGCGCTCGACG
>JBBQMV010000260.1:0-4230 GCA_038329315.1 Bdellovibrionia bacterium
GGTCGGTTTCGAAAAGAAAAATCCTGAGGTTTCCCTGAAGAAGCGTGGCGAGCTCCAAAAGGCCTACCTCGACGTCGAACTCGCGGCGATCAAGATTAACTACCTCGACCAATCTAAGGCCCTCATCGAAGCGGCGAAAAAGATGGGCGCGAAGAAGTATGGCGCGACGACCCTAAAGTCCGCGGAAGCGAAATACCAAGCGGCCGAACGGACGATCGAAACCGATCGCCATAATTCGAGCGCGATTGCTCAAGCCTCGAACGTCGCTAACCTCGAAGCGAAGCGCGCAGTCGAAATCACGCGTATGGCGAAAGGCGTGAAGGAAGAGTCTCCGGAAGAAACCGCCATCGCTATGGAAGCGAAGCGGAACGAAGCGGCTCGCAATGCTCTCGAAGCGGATAAGACTTCTTCGCAGCTGAACGCTGCGCAGGACACAATTCGCGATAAGGATTCGGTGATCACCGGTAAGAACGCAGTGATCTCGGACAAGAACGCCGAGAATTCGAAGCTTGCGGAGAGTCAGCGCTTTAACCAGGCATTCACCACCGCCCAGAACTCGTTTTCCGCGGACGAAGCCGAAGTCTATCGCCAAGGAAATAAGCTCGTCGTACGCCTGAAGCAAATGCAGTTCCCGACCGGTCGAGCGGAACTTCCCGGCTCTTCGATGTCGGTTCTGAGTAAGGTGAAGGACGTGATCGCATCGATGGGCGCCGAGAGCGTCGTCGTCGAAGGCCACACCGACGCCACCGGATCGAAAGCGAAGAACCAGGTTCTTTCGCAGAAGCGCGCGGATGCCGTGGCGAGCTACTTCGTTTCTGAAAACACCCTCCCTTCGGACCAAATTTCGGCCAAAGGTTACGGCGATACGAAACCGCTCGTCTCGAATAAGTCGAAAGACGGCCGCGCTCAGAATCGCCGGGTAGACGTCATTATCTCGGCAGAAAAACCATGAGTGACTACGAACTCGACCGCGAGTTCCTCGATTCAGTAATGAGTCCGTAAGACTTGTCCTCACACCGCTTTACCCGATCAACTGCCCCGTTGATCGCGTTCAAATCTCGGGGGTTCCGCCGACATCCGGCTGGACCCCCGAGTCGATTTTAGACTCTGAAATTAAACGCGTCGATAGGTGAGGTAGAGCTCGTTTCGGAGCCGTTTTAGCTTCGTGAGCCGAAGCTTCTGACCTTTGCCCGCAGGAAAACCCTTTCCATCGACGAGTGTCGGCGCTTCGGTCCCACCGAGAATCCAAGGTGTGAGGGTTACGTGGAGCTCATCGAGAAGCCCGGCCGCAACGAAATCCCACATCACCGCGCCCCCGCCCTCCACGAGAAGCCGCTTGAGCCCACGCTTTTTCAGCTCTTTCACGATCTGCGGAGCGCTTGGCTTACTCGGATCGAGCAAAACGAGGTCCGCGACTTTCGAAATCGCCCGCTGACGAACCGCCGGAGCACGGCGGCTCGCGAAAACCAGGCGCTTCGTATCCGCGCTTCGAAAGAACGGCCAGGCGGGCGAAATTCCTGCGAGGGTCGAGCTCAGCACGATGTTCAGCGGGTGGGACTTGCCCCCCCTCACCCGAAGCGGGCCTTTAAAAGAGCGAAGGGTCGAAGCACCCATCAGAACCGCGTCGGACTTCTTCCGAAGGACCTGCATCTGGCGGCGATCCGCCGGCGTACCAAGAAAAAAAAGTCCTCGGTCCGCGCTCGCGATTTTTCCGTCGAGACTCGTCGCTAGGTTCGAGAAAATGAACATCAGTTCTTCACCTTTCGGTCCTTCATGTACGTAAAATATTCGAGGATCTGGTCGATAGCGGAGGAGGAGAGCTGGGGAAACGGCGGCATTTTATCCTTCGCGCGAAACGCGCCCGGGTTTTTGATAAATTCCTTCAGCGTCGCCCGGTCCCAGTATTCGGTCACGTTCTTCGGTGTATTTAACTCCGGTCCGACGTCTCCACCCTGGAGATTAATCGAGTGGCAGCGAATGCACTGGTTTTTGAAGGTCAGAAATCCCTGCATCACGCCGGAATCCGAGCCCACACCGGTCGGATAGAGTTTCGCAAACTTCGTCGCAAACTGTACGACTTCGATTTTTACGAGTTGGTATGGCCAGGGGACGTCCTTTTCGAGGGACTTTCCTTCCTCCCAGACTACGTAGTAAGGACCGGGATCGAGCTTCGCCTTTCCCTGATTCACCTTCGCGAATTGTCCGGCAGCTCCGCCATGCTCCTGAAAAGTCAGAATCGCAGAATGCTTCCGAAGCAGTTCGAACGAAGTATTCGGCGAATAGCCGTCCTTCGCGGTGAAAACGATCTCGTCATTTCCCGATTTCGGATCGAGTCCGGCGAGCGCGAGCACTTCGATAAGCCGAAAGCCGTCGTAGGTCTTCTTCGCATGATAGACGGGGTCGTCGATCGTTACGCTTACCGGTTTGAGTTTCGCCGCCAGGTCTTTTCGACTGAACGTCTTCGACTGATCTTGGATGACAATCGTAAGCGAATCATCGGCGCCATAGCCGGAACCCATCGCGAGGACCAGGAGTAGTGGGAGGAGTAACCGCTTATTGATGGTGATGGAACACGGATTCAATAATTTTCGGATCCCGAATCGCGACGATATTGTTCTTCGAAAGGAACCGCGTCGTCGTGAGCCCGAAGAGGCCACCGAAACCGAGGAATCCCGCGACTTCGATCCAGCCGATCTGTGGACCGTTCTTGAAGAATTCCGGCTGAATAATCCAAATCAGGTCGATCCACTGGGCGAAGAGCATAAAGCAGGCGACCCACATGAGCCGCTTCGGATTTCGCTTCGCTTCACGCGGAAGGAGCGCAAAGAACGGCACCAAGAATTTTCCCAGCAGGAGGAACACAGAGACATACATCCAGCCACCGACCATCCGGTGCATGAAGTACATCGTCTCTTCCGGAAGGTTCGCGTACCAGATCAGCATGAACTGACTGAAAGCGATGTAAGCCCAGAAGATCGTGAACGCGAACAAAAACTTCCCGCAGTCATGTAGGTGGTTGTCGTTCACGATATCTTTCAGCATCCCATTCCGGAGAAGAATAATCGTGAAGATCGTCATCGTTGCGAGGGACGAAGTAAAGAGTCCAGCGAAGAGGTAAACGCCGAACATCGTCGAGAACCAGTGCGGATCGAGCGTCATGAGAAGGTCGATCGCCGACATCGTGAAGGAAAGGGCGAAAACAATCAGAAACATCGGCGCGAGCACCTTGTTCCGATTCGTATACTTGATGTCGCCGTCTTTATCTTGGGCCACCGAGTTTCCGACGAGCTTCGCTTTGAAGAAGAACCAGAGCGCGATCGCGACCAGATTCCGAACGATGAAAAACGTAACGTTTAGGTAGGAAGCCTTATGCTCGAGGACCGGATCGCCTTTCATGACTTCTGGGTGAGCCCATCCGAAGAGGTGCGGAACGCCGACAAAGGCGATGACAAGGAAGCCGATCAGGACGACCGGAAGATAGGCCGAAAAACTCTCCGCTAACCGACGAATCGGTGCCGACCACATCGCGTTCGTCGCGTACTGAATCGCGCAGATGAAAAGGCCACCGAGCGCGAGGCTCATGAAGAAAAAATGATTTAGGAGCAGCGAGGTCCACCCGTGCGTCGAATTTGTGAAGATCCCCGCCACGAGGCCTAAGAGGCCGATCGCCGCGAGCGCTATGAAAAGCGTGGTCGTGGACGATGCGACCTTCCAAGGGCCGGGATTCCGAATTGTTTCTACTCCGTGCGCCGCTTCGTGAGCCATAGACAGTTATTCCTTCTTCAATTCGAGACGGTCTTCAGGTCTTCAGCAGAGGGTTTCTTAGACCGCTGAAGCGCGCGAATATAGTGAACGACCGCCCAGCGGTCTTCTTGCGTAATTTGGCCCGCGTAGCTGCTCATCAAGTTTTGGCCACGGGTGATGATAAAATAGATGTTTCCGTCGGGATACCCACGGATCTTGTCGCTTTGGAGAGACGGCGGACGTGGGAACTTCGGAATGATATATCCGTCCCCCTCTCCAGCCACTCCGTGACAGACCACGCAAGTATTCATGTAGACGTGCCGTCCGCGCTCGAGCACGGCTTCCGTGCGCCGAAGTGGGTTTTGAAAAGTCTTCCCGGCTTCTTCCATCGTCATCGTTTCCGGCATCGTATGTTGGTCGCGAGCGACGGTACCCGGAACCGGCGGCTTCATCCCCGGTTGTTGATACTTCAGACCCTTAGTCCAG
>JBBQMV010000261.1:0-4185 GCA_038329315.1 Bdellovibrionia bacterium
CGCCGTTCCCGATTGAATCATCACGATCGCTTCAGCCTCGGGGGCATTTTCGGAGTAAAGCGGCACGTTCAAATCCGTAAGGGCGAGCGTTCCCGCACTTCTTTTCGAAAGGCCGGTCGTTGCGAAATCGACGGGGGAGCCATATGCAGTGATGAGGAAATTCTTCCATTTCCGAGCGACGTAGAAGTTAGCGCTTCCCGGCCGCTTTTCGTCGCTTTGGATAGAGTTATTGATAAAATAAAACGGCTTCGGTCCGGAGTCTGCCACGACGAAGCTATAGGTATCGAGCTCGGATTTTCCATCACCGCTCCAGTTGTAATAGAGCCAGAAATTGCCGCGCAGAAAACTCGCGCGGTTGTTCTGGGTGTTCCATTTCTTCGAAGTGTCGTCGTAGATTTCGCCCGCGAAAATTTTTCCGGAGACATCGGCGACCGTTGGGGCGGCCGCTTGGGTTGTGAATAAGTCGGCCATCACGGCCCTGCAGTCGGAATCGTCGTCGCCGCCCATTCCGAGTCGGGTGCAGGCTTGGCTGGAAGAAGCCAGAAGAAGTGAGGTGAGTGAAGCGGTAATGAGTGCGGTTTTCATGAGAACTCCTAAAGGGGTTAGAGTTAAGCGGGTCATGGTTTGACTGACGCCTAGCGTTATAACTGGGGTGCTTGGAATCCGATTCGGAGAAAAACCGAACGGGCATACGATCTAAAAAGCCCTTTAAATACGGCTAGTTCCTTCGGTCGAGGCGGCGCTTCCGAACCGAGAAGGCCATGAGCGCGAGGATGATCCCCGCGAAAATAAGCGCGGTATGTCCGAACCAGTCGCCCCACTTCACCATGAGCGTCGGAATCGGTTTGATGATCGGGATCGTCGAGCTCAGAATTTCGGGTTCGTAGAGCTTCGTCCGCTGGGTAATTTCGCCGTCCGGTAGGACGAGTGCCGAGAAGCCGGTGTTCGTCACTCGAAACTGGGGGACGCGGGATTCGATGCTGCGGAACGCAGCGAGGTTCAGGTGGTAATAGGGCTCACCCACCGGCCCGAACCAGGAATCGTTCGTGAAATTGAAAATGACCTGCGCGCCTTCGGCGACGGCGTCGCGAATGAAAGTCGGAAATAAAATTTCGTAGCAGATCACGGGCTGGGTTTTTACTCCGGCGACCGTCCGTATCACGGAACCCGGACCGCTGCCGAAAAAGCCGACCATCGGGAAGAGGCGCTTGATGAACGGGAAAAGTTCGCCGCCCGGAATGTATTCGCCAAACGGGATGAGGATCGTCTTCGCGTAGCGAGAATCGGTTCCGTCGGGGCTCAGGTAAAAGACGGCGTTGTAACTCCGTCCGCGCATGTCTTTATCATAACCGCCGAATGCGAGCGGAACCTTTCGATCAGCGACGTAACTCTCGACCTGCTTATCGCGGGCGAAGTCATCGGAAGTTTCCGGACTTCGGAACGTCGAAGGGTAAGCCGTCTCCGGCCAAAGGAGCACGTCCGGTTTCGGAGTCAGCTTCAGCGCCGCATCCGACATGTCGTAATAGAGCTGGAGGACGCGCTCCGAGGCTTCGCGGTAACCGCGCTCGGACGCGAGCTTTTCGATATCGCCGATGTTCGCTTGGATGGCCGCGGCCTGGAGGGTGCGGACGGGATGGCTGATCCGGTCAGCGACCTGCTCGACACGGTAATAGCCGTAACGGTCCGCGCCGATGAGGGCGAAGGCCGCGAAAAGGAGAAGGGGGAGAGCAAACTTTATCGCGCCCCAGTAGCTCGGTTCGCCCCGATTCTTAAAGCGATCCCAGGCGACGTAGATCGCGATGTTCGGAAGAAGCATGAGGAACGTGAGGAACGCCGGCCCGCCGATATCCGCGGCCTGTCGGAGATTCTGCGCGTAGATGAGCGAATGCCCGAGGGTATCTACGAAGAGTTTCGGAAGTGACCAGTCGAGGCCCGCGTAGAAGAGTGCGAGGACGACGCCCGCGAACAGGGCGAAGATCGAACTCGAAGTTACCCGAATCCGCTGGAGGAGAAATCGGATCGCCGGAGCGCCGATGTAGAACTGGGGTTGGCCGATAATCGCGAATAGCAAGAGGAGGAGAAACGCGAGCGGCCACGGAACCCCGCCAAATTCGTGGACGACGAAAGCGACCCAGTAGAAGGTGACGATACTAAAGACGAAACAAAGCCAAAAACTTTGCTTGATCGCGTCTTTGCGAGTCGGCGAATGGGCGAGGACGTCGAGCCATGGAATGAGGGCGACCATACCGAACGGCCATAAATGGAGGGGCTCGAAAGTCAGAAAGAGGAGGAATGCCGAGAGAAAAATTCGGCGGTCCACCACGCGGACGAGCGTTCGGAAAAAAGTCGATTTCTCCGCGGGAGCATTTTCGGCGGCTTTGCGTTTGGACGGGCGTTTGGCCATGGGTTGGTGGCCCAAGCATGACGGAAAGCGGAGGTGACTTCAATAGCCGAGAGTTTCTGCGATTAGTGAGTCAGAGCGTCGACCATCGCGGAAGGACCGCGGGCGATCGAGCGGATCACGTCGGTTTCTTTCGAAGCCGGGACCTTGATGCCGAGGGCGAGGAGCGCCTTCCGCGCATTCACGCGTCCGCCGGATGCGACCTTTTCCTTGAGTTCAGGATAAGTGTCGACCGAGGCGCGAATGATTTCTTTGATCTTCGCCGGGGTGAGCGAAGGATCGTGAGCCAGCAAGAGAGCGGCGATGCCGGTCACGAAGGCCGTCGCTTGGGACGTGCCGGTCATGAAGCCATAGCGTCCGCCCGGGAGCGTCGAGAAGATGTTCTCGCCGGGTGCCGTGACATCGACCTTCGTCTTGCCCCAGTTCGAGGAACGAATGAGCTTGTTATTGATGTCGGTCGCCGCGACCGAGATAATGTTCGTGAGGCGGTAAGCGGAAGGGTAGTAGTAGTTTTCTGGCATGTCCGTGTCGGAGCGTTCGTTGCCGGCAGCGGCTACGACGAGAATTCCCTTGGACTCCGCCTTTTTGAGCGCGATGTACTCTTCTTCGGCGAATTCAGGACCGCCGCCGGAGTAATTGATGATCTTCGCGCCGGAGTTCACGGCCCATTCGATCGCCTTCACGGTGTTCTTGAGGTTCACCGCGCCGGTGTTCGTGTCGGCATAGTATTTCACGGCTTCGATGGAAACAGTTTGGGCGACACCGGAGACTCCGGTCTTTGGGTTCGCGATCGCGCCGATGATGCCGGCGACGTGCGTACCGTGTCCGTGTACGTCGACCGGATCGGCCGCGTTCTTCACGAAGTCGAATCCGTAGTGATTGTCTTTATCGTGAAAGATGTTCGCCTTGAGATCCGGATGGTTCGCGTCGATGCCGGTATCGACGACGGCGACGAGAACGTTCTTCGAACCTCTTTCGATCTTCCAAGCGGCCGGAGCGTCGACGCTCGAAGCGGCGCGGGCATTCGTGATGCCCCAATTTTTAATGGAGGAGAGCTGGAGGGCGTCGCTTGCCGCTTTCTTCAACTTCGCCGATCCGGCGAAGGAACCGATGCTAATGACGGTCACCGCCGCTACGGTCGCGATGAACTTCTGTCTGCGAACGAGAACGTTAGCGGAGTGGGACGACTTCTTCGAATTTACGGCTGGGTTCTTCACTTGGGCTTCCTCTTCTTCATAACCCCTCTGCTTGTATTCCCGGGACCAACCGGAATAGGGGTCTGATCCCATTAAGAGCAAGGCATATGCCGATATTCCTTTGACGAGTGAAGAATGAAAAAGCCCATGATTTCGGTCTATTTCCACGATTTGGCGGGTTTGAAAGTGTCGAAACTTTAGACATGTGCTGAGGAAGACACAGTGCCGTTCCCGCCGATTGGCGCGTGGAGGACACATCTCAGGTACTCCCCGGATCTTGCCGATAGGGACGGTATGCGCGGATGGGTCTATCTCCTTCCTCTACTTTTGCTTAACCCTAACCCGGCAAAATCTGCCGCTCCGAAGACGGAGCCGGCGAAGGTCGCACGGGATGCGATCCTGCTTTTGGACCGGGTTCCCGCGGGTCGCCAGATCCTCACGCGGGCCCAAATGTTTTGGGGTGAGGCGACGCGCGACGGATTACTCAAGCACCTCGCGTACGGACCGGTATCCCGAACGGACGCCGTACTCACGCGCCACTATCACCCCGATACGGGTGAGGAGATTCGCGAGCGTTTCGTGACCGTG
>JBBQMV010000262.1:0-4161 GCA_038329315.1 Bdellovibrionia bacterium
ATGGCCGGCCTGTAAATCCCCCGGACGTCCCTCGATGAGGAGGGCCTCCGGAAGCGCCGGGATAAGAGTTAAAACGAGTCCAAACCCACCGTCGACCCAGATGACGACCGACCGCTCCTGGTGGAGCGCCTCGAGGCCCACGACCTTTCGACCGGAGAGCAGCTTGTTCAAACTCAAATCAAACCCCGAACGGGTCGCCTTAGCGGCGGCCCGCGGACCTTTCCCATCGATCCAGTTCATCCCCGGCCGGTTTGGCCGGATAGAAAAGAGGAGGGTCGATTCCTGGCCGCGCGACGTGAGGCGAATCGCCCATTCGTTCTTCAGGTAGCCGTCGGGGAATTCGGGGCGCGCGGGCACGACGATGCGATCGACGAACATCCCGGTAATTTCGGGGTCGATCCATTCGGAGATTCGCGCGATTTCTCGCCAGTTCAGCGGTGGCCGCATCCGAGTATTCCCTGCCTGAAAACCATGATAGGACGCTTCCATGGCACAGACCACGAAGATTTGGCGTTTAAAGCGCGGTTCCGATCGTCGCGTACGCGCGGGACACCCTTGGGTTTACTCAAACGAATTACAGGGCAGCCCGAAGGGCGTCGAGCCCGGCGAGAAGGTCACGCTTCTCGATGCCGGAGGAAAATTTCTCGCCCACGGTTACGGAAATCCAGCTTCGCTGATCGCGTTTCGCGTGGTCTCCCGCGCCGAAGACGATACGAGCTGGGACTCGGTCGCGATGCTGACGAAGCGTCTGCGCGCGGCTTGGAATCTGCGGACCGCGCTCGGTGCGAACTCGCCGAAAGCGGCGACCTCCTTCCGCTGGATATTCGGCGAAGGCGATGACTTTCCGGGCCTGGTCATAGATGCGTATAAGACAGGTCAGTCAGCAGCAGAGGCGAAGACAATCGTCGTCATCCAAGCCCACACCGCGGGCGTCGACCGGATCATTCCGAATCTCCTCCAAGCGATCGAAGAAATCGCGAAGCCGGATGGCGTCGTTCTTCGGAACGACGTGAGCCACCGGAAACAAGAAGGCATTCCGATCGAAGAACCGAAAGTACTCGGTAAAGTTAACGCGGACGGGGAGTGGATTCGCGTTCGCTCGGCCGACGCGCGCGCTGCCGAAGACGCGGTCGTTCTCTTTAACGTCGACCTCGTTCGCGGCCAAAAGACCGGCTTCTTCCTCGACCAATCCGAAAACATCAGTCAGTTCCTCGATCTCTTCCTCCGTGCTCAAGCGGCCGGGAAAAAGACCGGCCCGCTCAAGATCCTCGACCTCTGCTGCTACGTCGGACAGTGGTCTTCCCAAATCGCCGCCGCTGCTGCGGCACGCGGACTGAAAACCGAAGTCCTCCTCGTCGACGCCTCTGCTCGCGCGCTCGGATTCGCTAAGGCGAACGTCGAAAAAGCCGGCGGCACCGCCGAAGTTTTCGAAGCGGACGTTCTTCAGGATCTCCCGAAGCTCGTCGATCTCGCGTTCGACATCGTCGTTTGCGATCCACCGGCACTCATCCCGGGTCGGAAAGATATTCCGACGGGAAAACCCGCTTATCTGAAGCTGAACACCGAAGCCTTTCGCCTTCTCGGGAAGGGTGGATGGATGGTCACCTGCTCGTGTTCGCAGCTCCTCGAAGAAGAAGAGTTCGCCCACCAAGTTTCGAAGGCGTCCCTTCGGAATGCTAAAGAAATGCGCTGGCTCGCCCGCGGCACCCAAGCCCTCGATCACCCACTCAAGCTCGAATTCCCGGAAGGGAAATACCTGAAGATGTGGATTGGTCGCGATTCTCGCGTCTAATTGTTTCTCGCTTCAAAACCCCAACTGGAGACCTCACCATGGCCAAGAAAAAGATGAAGAAAATGACCGGCAAAAAAGCGGCCCCTAAAAAGAAGGCAAAGAAAGCCGCCGCTCCGAAGAAGAAGATGAAGGCCGCGCCTAAGAAGACGGCTGCGAAAAAGGCTGCCCCTAAGAAGGCCGCCCCGAAAAAAGTCATCGCCAAGAAAGCTGCCCCTAAAAAGAAGGCCGCTAAAAAAATCGCGCCGACTACGAACACGTCGAGCATTCTGCAGACGGGTTCGGTGGCTCCTACGTTCGAGTTGCCCAGCGACACGGGGAACACGATTTCCCTGAAGGACTTCGCCGGCCAAAAAGTCGTTCTCTACTTCTACCCGAAGGACGACACCCCAGGCTGCACTCAAGAATCCTGCGATTTCCGCGACTCGTTTACCCGTGTTCAAGCTAAGGGTGCGATCGTCCTCGGCGTGAGCAAGGACTCGGTCGACAGTCACCAAAAGTTCAAAACGAAGTTCTCGCTCCCGTTCCCACTTCTTTCGGATGAGTCCGGTGAAATGATCGAAGCCTATAAGGTTTGGGCCGAGAAATCGAATTACGGTAAGACGTACATGGGTATCGTCCGCACGACGTACCTCATCGATGTCGATGCGAACGGAATGGGCACGATCACGAAGGCCTATCCGAAAGTTAAAGTCGAAGGTCACGTCGACGAAATCCTGAGCGATCTCGAGAAAGTCTAAAACCCATGGAATTCTTCGCGACTACTGCGAAAGGGATGGAGGAGATTCTTGCGAAAGAACTCTCCTCCATTTTTCAAGAACTCTCTGACGCCTTCCCGGAACTCCGAGAAGCGAAGGTCGCCGCGCCCGCGCGCGCGGGCGTTTCGTTCTCCGGACCGGTAACCGCGGCATACGCGGCTTGCCTCTGGTCGCGGACTGCGAACCGAATTCTTCTGCCGATCCATCACTTTCCGGCCCCGAATCCGGAGAAGCTCTACGGTGGTGCGAAGGCGATTCGCTGGAGCGATCACATGGATCCGAAGTCGACCCTCGCGGTCGATTTCCAAACGACCCATTCGACGATCACGCACACGCTCTTCGCCGCCCAGAAAACGAAGGACGCGATTTGCGACCAGCTCCGCTCGGTTCATGGCGAACGACCGTCGATCGATCTCGTTTCTCCGGATATCCGGGTGAACGTCTACGTTAAGAACGACGAAGCATCGGTCAGCATCGATCTCGCGGGAGCCTCGCTCCACGAACGCGGTTACCGGGGCGAGCAGCGCGAAGCGCCGATGAAGGAAAATCTTGCGGCGGCTTGCCTCATCTTGGCCGAATATCCGGCGATCGTCGCTAAGGGCGGCGCGCTCGTCGATCCGATGTGCGGATCGGGAACGCTGCCCCTCGAAGCCGCGCTCATCGCGACTAAAACGGCGCCCGGACTTTTCCGGAAACGCTGGGGATTCACGGCGTGGAAAAAGCACGAACCGCAGATCTGGGAAAAACTACTTGCGCATGCGAACGCGGGCCGAATTCTCGACGCGAAGAAGCTACCAAAGATCGTCGGATTCGACGCGGATCCGACCGCGATTCGCGCCGCGCTCACGAACCTCGAGTCGGCCGGACTTCGGGGCTTGGTGCATTTCGAGAAGCGGAGTTTTGATGCGACGGAGGCACCGGCGGATTCCGAAACCGGGCTTTTCATCCTGAATCCGCCGTACGGCGAACGCCTCGGCGACGAAGACGAGCTCAAACCACTTTACGCGCTCATCGGCGACACGATGAAGAAGAAATTTAAAGGATGGAGAGGCGCCGTTTTGACGGGTTCGTCCGTGCTGGCGAAAGAAATCGGATTAAAAGCCGCGCGTCGCCACGTTCTTTTTAACGGCGCGATCGAGTGCCGACTCCTGACGTACGACCTCTATGGCGGAAGCCGGACGTGAAGACGCGACGCGAAGAGTCGTAGTCCCAAAGAACTGGAGCGCCTCGCCAAAGGGTGTTAACTTTTTCGATATGATTAGCGTCGAAAGCACCCAGGATTCAGAGTCCGCGTCTACTCTTCTGCAGCTCCAAGAAGAGGAACTCATTCGGAACGCGAAGGTCGACAACGTCCGCACGATTCTCGTCGTCCTCTCCGGACGTGCGGTGATTTTCGACGACGCTTCTCTCCGCCAAAAAATTAGTCTGACTTACCCCGAAGCGAAGGTCTATTTCATGACGACCGAAGCTTTTCCGATGGGCGAGAAACTTCCGCCTTCCTCGAAGATCGACCTGCTGATCGACTTCACCGGTCCGGGCCATCGTCACAAGTGGCTCTGGGCGCGTTCGTTACGGTCGAGGTCCCGCGTCTGCGTCGGCCGGCCGGCCGGATTC
>JBBQMV010000263.1:0-4143 GCA_038329315.1 Bdellovibrionia bacterium
AATGACGGAAAGATGCACGCCCAGATGTGTGGCATTTCGACGGGTAATGAGACGAGTTTCCTCATTCCGAAGAACGAACTCACGCGTGCGAAGTCGCTCGGTTTCGAAGCCGTTCGCTAATGGAGCCTACTGGGTGATGGATTCCCGCTGGAGCCGCTCTTCAGTAGGGCGAAATCCGCCGCGCGACTGGAGCAGAAGTCCATCCGGATCACGAAGATTCGGCAGATGCTTTTCCTCGATCACCGAGGTTTTCGTCCGCAGAATTCCGTAGCGGAGAATGTTCCGGAGTTCGCGGAAGTTCGCGCGCCAGTGGTGCGCTCGAAGTGCGGTCCGAGCCTCCTCTGAAATTTCGCGAACATGATCGCGCTTGAGTTCGTGAGCCATTTCGTTCAGAAGGCTGTCGATTAAATCATCAAGCTCCGCTCCACGCTCGCCGAGGCTCGGGAGGTGGATCCGGAAGTCTTTGAAAGCTTGGTCGAATGCGGAGAATTCGCGAATCGGGCCAGTGCCGGTCGCGATCACGCGCGCCCGAATCATTTTCCGAATGCCCGCTCCGTCGTTCGTCGGTTCGACGACCGCGCGGGTACGGATAAAGCGCGCAAGCTCTGCGCGTTCGGTTTGGGAAAAGTTTTCGAGTTCTTGGAGGACGATCGTTCCTTCTTCGGCCTCGATGGCCCGCGTAGCGAGATCGTCGCCTGCGGCGAAGAGGACGAGCGGCTTCGCGCCCCGTGGAGAGTTTTGGTGAATCCAGCGCGCGATCGCACTCTTTCCGGAACCCGTTTCACCCGAGATGTAAACCGGTTCGGAATCGTGTTGGGCGGCTCGAATCACGAGCCGACGCGAAACTGCGGGAATGAAGGAAACCCATTTCATACCGAAAAAATATCTCCCCGATTTGAGTGCAGCGCTAGCTCGAGGGTAGCGAAGGAGAGAATCCTTTCCATGGGGCGGATATAACGCAACGCATTAATTTTAGCAAGGCAAAATGGACGCTTTCTGGAGCCGGAACTTATCTAAAACACGCATAACAGGCAGGCGCGGCCGAAATGCCCTTTTTTCTCGCCCTCACGCGGCGTGTCGGGGTATCTCTTTCGCATGCGAGTTCTTCGAGTCGTTTACGGTAGTCCCGATGCTCCGAAGCAGTTTGCCGAATCCCTGCGAACCACGGGTTTCGCAGTGATCGCGAACCATCCGATTCCCCATGACCTCATTCGCGATGTGTTCGCCGAGTGGGGAAAGTGGTTCGACCAACCAGAATCCGAAAAGATGGGTTTCAAATTCGATTCGAAAACCCAAGCCGGATACTTTCCGTTCAAGACGGAAAATGCGAAGGACAGCAAAGTGAAGGACTTGAAAGAGTTCTTCCACATGTTCCTCGAGACGTCCCTTCCGGGAACGTTCACTACGCGCACGCGTGAGATGTACGACCGCATGACCGGCCTCGGAGTCGAACTCCTCGGTTGGCTCCAGGAAAATACACCAGACGGCGTGAAGAAGCAGTTCTCGATGCCACTCACGATGATGAGCTCGGGTTCGAAGGAAACGCTCCTTCGTCCGATCCACTATCCGGGCTTAAAGGGTGACGAAGAAGTCGGCGCGATTCGCGCGGCTGCTCACGAAGATATTAATTTGATCACGTTGCTTCCGGCCGCCACCGCGCCGGGACTTCAAGTGAAGGATCTCCAAGGGAACTGGCACGACGTCGAGTGCAACCCGGGCGATATCGTGATCAATGCCGGAGACATGCTTCAGGAAGCGACCGGTGGGCACTACATCTCGACCACCCACCGAGTGATGAATCCGTCCGGCCCGACGGCGAAAAACCCGCGCTATTCGATGCCGCTCTTCATTCATCCTCGGCCAGAAGTTCGTCTCTCGGAACGGCACACGGCGGGGAGCTACCTCGAAGAACGCCTCCGGGAAATCGGCCTGCTCAAGCCAGGCGAAAAGAAGTTCGCGTAGTCGCCTTTCGGTTCGGATTACTACTAGGCGCGCTATGCGTCACGCGTGACTTTTCGAGGTCCATCGCGCAGATTGGGGGAGTCCCCAAACTGTGGAATCTGATCCGAATTCGAGAGGAATGCGGCCGTGAAATTTTATCGTCTTTTCGTCGTCACTGCGTTGGTTGGTCTCGTCCTTTCCGGTTCCGTTTTCGCCGGCCCGAAGGTCGCGATCGTTTTCGATAAGGGAGGTAAGGACGACAAGTCATTCAACTCCTCGGCTTACGCGGGCGCGATGGAAGCGAAGGATAAGCTTGGCGCGACGATTAAGTACGTCGAAGCTCCCGATGCGAACTCGTTCGAACCCATGCTGAAAGAATTCGCGAAGAAAGACGACGTCGACCTTATCGTCGCGATCGGTGTTTCGCAGTCGGACGCACTCAATAAAGTTTGTGCGCAGTTCCCTAATAAGAAATTTTTGATCATCGACGCCGAGGTGAAGGCGCTGAACGTTTCGACCGCGCTCTTTCAAGAACACGAAGGTTCCTACCTCGTCGGCGCGATGGCCGCACTGAAGTCGAAGACCGGAGTCGTCGGTTTCATCGGCGGGATGGACATCCCCCTCATCCGCCGATTCCAAATGGGTTACGCAGCCGGCGTGAAGAAGATCAATCCGAAGGCGAAGATCATCTCGAACTACGTCGGCGTGACCGGCGATGCTTGGCATAATCCAGCGAGAGGAAAAGAACTCGCGCTGGCACAAATTTCCCAAGGCGCGGACGTGATCTTTCACGCGGCCGGCGCTTCCGGCGCGGGACTCTTCGATGCCGTCGAAGAGAAGCCCGGTGTTTTCGCCATTGGCGTCGATTCGAACCAAAACTGGGTGAAGTCGGGAAAAGTTCTGACCTCGATGTTGAAACGCGTGGATAACGCCGTTTTCCAGACGGTTGCCGATGTCGCGGCCGGCAAATTCAAGCCGGGCGTTCGTCGTTTCGGATTGAAGGACGGCGGGATCGATTACGCGATGGACTCGCATAATCAGTCGCTTGTGACTCCCGAAATGAAGACGAAGGTCGATGCCCTGAAAGCCGACATCATCTCCGGTAAGATCAAAGTTCCGGATTATTACGAAAAGAAG
Organism: Bdellovibrionia bacterium; assembly: GCA_038329315.1. GTDB lineage: Bacteria > Bdellovibrionota > UBA1018 > UBA1018 > UBA1018 > JACMQW01. The sequence goes on from JBBQMV010000263.1 coordinate 3,079, forward strand.
AAGTAATGGCGGGTTCCGCGACGAACGCCGTCGAATTTGAAAACATTTCGAAGACGTTCGGCGATTGTACCGCGAACGACGGGGTTACGTTTTCGGTTCGAAAAGGTTCGATTCACGGAATCATAGGGGAGAACGGCGCGGGAAAGTCGACCGCGATGAACCTTCTCTACGGACTCTATCGCCCCGACTCCGGTCACGGACGGATTCGAGTGAACGGGCAGGAAGTCTCTTTCCGTACGCCCCAAGACGCGATCAAGCTTGGAATCGGAATGGTCCACCAGCATTTTATGCTCGCGGGTCCGTACACCGTGCTCGATAACATCATCCTCGGAGCGGAAACCTTCGGGCGATTCGGTCAAATCGATCGGAAAGCCGCGCGAGAAAAGCTCACCGAAATCGCGAAGAAATACGGTCTCGAAGTACCGTTCGATCGTCCGGTCGAACGCGTGCCGGTCGGAGTTCAGCAGCGTATCGAAATTTTGAAGGCGCTCTACCGCGGTTGCGAAACACTGATTCTCGACGAGCCGACCGCGGTACTTACTCCGCCGGAAGTCGAAAAACTGTTGGCGAATCTGCGCAGCCTGCGGGCCGAAGGAAAAACGATCCTCATCATCACGCACAAGCTGAAGGAAGTGCTCGCGTTCACCGACCAGGTGACGGTCTTCCGCCAGGGAAAGGTTTCGGGTGAACTTCCTACCGCAGAAGCGAGCGTCCAGAAGCTCGCCGATCTCATGGTCGGTCGAAAAGTGACCCTTTCGCTCGAAGTACCGGAGCGCAAACCGGAATCCGCGGTCCTCGAAGTGAAGGGGCTATGCGCGAAGCGCGGGGCAGTTTCGGTTCTCGCCGACATCGCGTTCTCCGTGCGGGCGGGCGAGATCGTCGGTATCGCGGGTGTCGAAGGAAACGGTCAGAGCGAACTCCTTGAAGCCTTATTTCATTCAGCGGAAAAGGGAAAGATCGAAGCCGGATCCATCCGATTTCTCGGAGAAGAAGTGACCCGAATGCGCACTTCGAAAATTTTACGCTTAGGAGTGGGTTTCGTGCCGGAAGATCGGCACGATCAGG
>JBBQMV010000264.1:0-4119 GCA_038329315.1 Bdellovibrionia bacterium
GTGCCGGTTTAGCAACGGGTGCAGGATCGTCGAGCGAGACGAGTTCGTCTGCTCTCGCAGTGATAGAAAAAATCGAAATCGATAGGGCGACTGCTAGGTGGACTTTTTTCACGTTCTGGAATCATTATAGTGCAAAGACTAATAACCGAAAGGTGACAAATGTCTGGCGGCACCCAGCGGAAGCGAATCGGCGAGTTCATGATGGAGAAAGGATTGATCCATCGTGATTGGATTAATCCGATTCTGGAACACTCTAAGGCCAACGGCCTTCGCTTTGGCGAGGCTGCGGTCGCGCTCGGCTATGTTTCTGAAAAGGAGCTGAGGCAGGTCCTCCTGCAGCCCTTCGGGAACCAAAAAGTCTTCCACCTCGACCCGAACTTTATCCCGAGTGTCACTGCGGACCTAGTCCCCCTCGATGCGATGGTCCGATTGGGTGTGATTCCCCTCGGCTTTAAGAACGAATTTCACTGGTTTCGCACTCGGCAGCGCCTGAATCTCGGCGTATTGAACGAGAACCGCCGGGAAGTGACGGACTGGATGAGTACTCAGCTCCGTAATGTTAAGGCTTTCAAGACCTTCCAGGTACTCCCCGATGAGTTCTTGCAGACGCTCGAACTCTGCTATGGGATCGAAAAATCGTCGCTCCTGGACCTCGGTCCGGAGCAGATCGACGTGAACCTCGCGCTGTACCTACAGCTCGAGAGACGCAAAGGACCCCGAGTAGCAAAGTAACGAGCGTCGCAATGGGGTTACCTCGCGATGGCTCACCGGACATACCGCTGCCAAATTCAATCGGTCAAATGGGTCGGCGTCGATCCGAAAGCGATGACGGCGATCTTGCGTTTCAAGCCGCAGGCTCAGTTCGAATTCGAGCCCGGCCAATTCGTGAGCCTCCAGGTCCCGGATAAGAACGATCCGAAGAATCTCCTCTGGCGCGCGTATTCGCTCGCGGTACCGGCCGAGATTGCGAAAAAACACGGCTACGAACTTTGTATCCGGAAGATGAACGGCGGCCAAGCCGCGTCGTTTCTGGACCGCCTGAAGCCCGGCGACTGGGTGAACGTGCGCGCCTCCTACGGAGAATTCACGCTCCGGACGAAACCGGGCAGGGGGGTTTGCCTCATTGGCACCGGCACCGGAGTCGCTCCGCTTCGTTCGATCGCACTTTCAAAGCAGTTCGCGGAAACCGATCTTCTTTTCGGAATCGCGATCCTCGGCTTTCGTACCTTCGAAGAAATTCCGTATGCCGGAGACTTCGAGCGCGTCGGACTTGCGACGACGTATGCGGTTTCCGATAGCCCGGTGAAACTCGATTTCCCGTTTTACAACGGCCGCGTGACCGACGTGCTGAAACGCCTGAAGACCGACTTCCCTTGGACGGGGACGGACTATTACCTTTGCGGAAATGGTTTCATGATCCGTGATGTGATCCAGATGCTCAAGACCGCGCACGGCGTGAAGGACGAGAACATCATTGCCGAAGCCTTCGTACCGGCAGCCAAAGAATCGGAAGCAGCATGAAAATCGGGACACTCTTACTCATCGCCTTCGCCGCTACGCTTTCCGCACTCTCCGGATGCGGCGGCGTGCTCACAAAGCTAGACCGCTCGCCCGCGGGCGTGAAACACGCACCGGCAGCGTTCTCGCTGGTGGAACCTACGATTCCCGTTTTCCGCGGAGAGTGAGTCCACGCTTGCTCGGCAAAATTTTCCGCGTCTCGGCCACCCGAAAAAAGCGACGCCTAGGCAAAACGATTCCGTTTAGTACTCCCGCCATGCGGCCGATCTGCTCTTTGAAGGTAGACGGGTCCGCAACCACATTGCACCACCCCCGTCTCGCCTTGAGGCCCCTGAGAGAAGAGTAGAGAGGATGGCTACGCAGATGGACGATCGCATGGATGACCGAAATGAGCCGGTGACCGAGATGGAGAAAGAAACCGAGATGGCGACTTTCTTCGGAACCGGTAGAGAAGCGATGGATCGCTATACGCACTGCGTTCTTTGCGGAGCCAACCTCCACTTTTCACACCAAACCGATTTCAGCCGTAATCTCACGCAAGAGACCGCGAAATGCCCGGAGTGCGGAATCCGCGTCCGGAGTGTGATGCACCGACTCCAGTAGTCGTCCTTGTAAGTCTGACCAAGTTTATAGAGAAGAGGGTCATCATGAGTGATGGCCCTCTTTCATTTTTACGTTCCTGGGAAGGATTCCTTCCGCCGAATACCGTCATCATGGCGAAGCGGGGACATCCGATTCAAGCCGAAGTGGGTGGCGATCAGCCCGCGACCTCTGGCGAGGCCGAGGCCTCCGGCCAGGGATGGATCGCTGCGACCGAAAGCGCACTCGCCTCGACCGTAAAATTCGGTTTCGAAGTGCCAGGGCATGACGAACCCAGTGCAAAGGAACTCTTCGCGAAAATTCTCTCCGCGCTCGAATTAGCGTCGACGGAATACGCGGTTTTCGCGACGGCCTCCGAAGGCCCGGGTGCCCAGATCCAAGTCCGCTTCACCGCAAATGACGGTGAACCCGTCGGTACGTGGAACGGCGCCGTGCTCACGACTTATTCGCTCCGGGCGATGCTCGGAAATCCGGCGTTGAAAAAATCGGTGTGGAGCCATCTCAAGCAGGCCATCCAAAGGGCTCTTTAATCAGCCGGCCGAACGGCCGGACAATCGGCGGCCGCGCGCGGCCGCAAAGGAAAAATTTATGGGTGAGGTTTTCTCTGGAGGTTTCGTGTCTTTAATCGTCTTGATCGGTGCGTTTTTGTTCATGAGTCTAAAAGTCCTGAATGAATACGAGCGCGCCGTTATCTTTCGGCTGGGCCGGGTGGTCGGTGCGAAGGGTCCGGGCTTGATCATTCTGATTCCGCTCGTGGATAAGATGGAGCGGATCGATCTGCGAACGGTCACCCTCGATGTTCCACCCCAAGACGTGATCTCGAAAGACAACGTTACCTTGAAGGTGAACGCCGTCGTTTACTTCCGCGTCGTCGACCCGAACCGCGCGGTCATCGAAGTCGAGAACTACCTGCTCGCGACCTCGAAACTCGCTCAGACCACGCTTCGTTCGGTCCTCGGCCAAGTCGAGCTCGACGAGCTGCTCTCTCAGCGCGACGTGATCAACCAAAAACTCCAGGAAATTCTCGAACAGCAAACGGCAGGCTGGGGAATCAAGGTTAGCAACGTCGAAGTGAAGCAGATTGACCTTCCCGTCGAAATGCAGCGTGCGATGGCCCGCCAAGCCGAAGCCGAACGGGAACGTCGCGCGAAGATTATCGCCGCCGAAGGCGAGCTCCAAGCCTCCGAAAAACTTTCGGAAGCCGCCCGCATGATGGACTCGGCGCCCGGCACGATGACCCTTCGTTACCTCCAAACGATTCGCGAAATGTCCTCGGAAAAGACGACCCACACGATCGTTCCGCTTCCGATGGATCTGCTCGGCGCGCTTTTCAGCAAGAAGTAATATGCGCGGGTCCCTCGTCTTAGCCGCCGTTCTCGTTGCGGCGGCGTCTGCGTTCACGTTCGCTCGCGCGGCCGAACCGATTTATCCCGGCGAGGACTGGGTAGTCGTCGCCCCGGAGAAACACGGATTCGATTCGGTGAAAATGGCGGCGCTCGATACGTTCGCTTTTGATCCGAAAGCGGAGTTCGAGACTGACTCGTTAATCGTCGTGGCCGGTGGAGAAATCATTTACGAACGTTACGGCCGTGGCTACTCGGCAAAGATGCGTCATTACGCATGGTCGATGACGAAAAGTTTTTCGATGGCGCTCTTCGGTATCGCCGAGGCGGAAGGCAAAATTCGGCGCGATGATCTCGTCACGAAATGGGCGCCGGAAGCGAAGTCGAAGGCTTGGGAGGGCGTTCGACTTGAACATCTCCTTTCGATGTCGTCCGGAATCGAGTGGCGCGAAAATTACGAAGCGTCCCCATTCGATTCGCACATCGTAACCGCGCTTTACCGAACGCTTCCCTCTTTCGATATCGGCCTCTTCCACGCCCAAGACGAAAAGCGGATCGCGCCACCCGGCGAGCGATTTAACTATGCGAGCGGCGATACGAATCTTTTCATGCGTGCGCTGAAGACGGCGCTCGGCCCCTCGTACGACACTTTCCCGTG
>JBBQMV010000265.1:0-4049 GCA_038329315.1 Bdellovibrionia bacterium
TAGCTCCGCCGCAGTGGTCGCGGCTCACGCCTCCGCGTTTCGGACGCAGGTCGGATCAGGCAAAATTTATGTTCGATCCCTCTTAAAATCGACCGGAACGACATCGTGCGAACTCAGCGATATTCAGATTAACGGGACATAGGGAAATTAAAAATCGAGGGCATTCGTTAGCGAGGAATTCGAGTTATCCGTTTTCACGAGGCGAACACTCGAGCTTAACATGAATCTCACGGCTCATTTTCTGGATTTCCAAAGTCAGCGCTCGGGTGAGTTCGGTGAGTTCCGTATTCTGTTTCAGAAGTACTATGAGCTGCTCGGATTGCTGAGTACTGGTCGCTGCAATGTCTTCGCGGTGCCTCGCATCCGCGTCCGCGTGAGCTTTGTCACGGTCGGCTTGGCGCGTCTGTGCCAGAAGTATAAGCGGAGCTGCGTAAGCGGCTTGCAGACTAAACGCGAGATTTAAAAGAATAAAGGGATAGAGATCAAAATGAGTCACCCCGATCACGTTCAACGTAATCCAGATCGCCACGATCAGGGTCTGACCGAGGAGAAAACCCGGGGTCCCAAAGAACCGGGCGAAGCCTTCCGCTTTTAACGCGAACCAATCCCCACCGAACACACTTGAAAGATGGGCATGGGGGGCATGGAACCGGTAATGTATGGAGGAAGGATTCAGGGGAGATTTCTTTTCAGTCATCTGATAAACTTGCGCGTGATTTTCGCACGAAGCAACTTCGTTAAACGATTTAGGCCGCAGTCTCGGATGAACGAGACTTCGCAATCACTTCGGGCGCCGTCCGACGAACTTCGGTAGCCAGCCCTAGAAAGTGAGCCGTGCCGATCACCCATTTCGTCGGATCCCAGTGGAACCACTGGTGACCGTTTCGGTAGTCGCTCGCGAAGGTGTGATGGAAATTGTGGTAGCCTTCACCGAAAGAGAAAAACGCGATCAGACTACTGTCGCGCGCCGAATGGCGTTCTGAGTGCGGACGCTTTCCGAAGGTGTGAGCGGCAGAATTAATCAGGTAGATGCAGTGGTGGGTGAACAGAACACGAAGCATTCCGCCCCAAAGGAATCCACCGAACGGCCGACCGTACAGCGCACCGATTAACGTCGGAACTCCGAAACAAAGCGCGATCGCGATCGGCCAATAATATTTTTTCTGGAAGAGCAGGAGCGGGTCTTTTTTCAGATCCCGAATATTATCGAGTGCACGGCCCTGGCCATCTTTTCCTAGATCGTCGTAAAAAATCCAACCCATATGCGCATAGAAAAACCCGCGCTTGATCGAATAGGGATCGGCATCTCCGTCGACGTGTCGATGGTGATACCGGTGATCCGATGCCCAATCGAGAACCGGTGTTTGGAGCGCCATCGTTCCCGCGAGGACGAGAATATACTGGAAGAAACGAATGCACTCATAGGCCTTATGGGAATAGTACCGGTGGTAACCGGCCGTGATTCCGATCCCGGTAACGACGTAGAGCGTAAGGAAAAGGCTTACGTCCGCGAGCGTGATCCCGTAGTTACGGATATAGATCACCAGCGCGACGGCGGTCGCAATCGGGCTCAGGAGGAGAAAAGAGACTTTTCCCCAATTGAGCTTCTTCGGTCCTATGGTTTCGGGCAGTGCGTGGTCGATCGTTCGAGTATGCCCCTTAGACAGGCACTTAGGGAGTTCGTAATTGTAATAGTAACGTAAGGTTCAGCGCCGAGCCTTGTCTAAATACGGCATAATCGTGTCGAGAACGGAATAGATCGAAGCGTAATTGCCGCAGAAAATCGAAATGACTTTGGCGTGCGCGCGGACTTCGCTGGCCGCACCTGCATGGAGCGTCTTCTGTTTGACGTTCGGAGTAATCAGAAGCTTCGCGTCGTGAACCGCCCCGAGTTCGAAGTAGGTCTGGGCGTCCGCGATGATTTTGTCCAAGACCTTGTCGTCTTTGCAGATCTGAACTCGACGCTTCCAAGCGTCTTCGAACTCCATTCGGTTTTGGGGACTTGCGACCGGCCGATGGACCGCGCTCGCGAGCGTATCGCGCGCATGGGCATCCGGAAAAAGGGACACGAACTTTCCGTCAATGACCGTTGCCCCCTCGGTGCCTTTCGAAATGGAATCGATCGTGACGAATGCCTCGATCGAATAGGCAAAGTGAAACCCGATCTCAAGCGGCAAACCTAGGTTCGGATTCGTAAACGTCGTATTGATGATCCGGTCGAACTTCTGCTCGGTCTGGTCGCGAAACTTAACGCTTCCCCGGATGGCATTTACTTCGATCGCTTCCGCCCCGAAAACGACTTTCGCCTTCATCCCACCGATGAGGTGGGTCCGGAGCTGCTCGACGAGGATGATCTTTTCCTCGACCTCGAGAAACGTTTCGTACCGATCCGGATTTTTAAAGATCGGCGGCGCGGAAACCTCACGGTATCTCACGGGGAGAGCCGCAAGATTCCGTTTGAACTCCGCAAAAGTGAAATGACCTTCCTTTCGAAGCCCGTACGTACTGCGACTCACGTCGCGCAGGTAGGGTGCGAACTCGGCTAGAAATCTCGGATAGCCTGTCCCGGCCTGGGCGATCGAAATCGCGTCTCGTGGATAGCGCGCTCCGGAGTGCAGCCGGCAAAGACTGAGGAGCGCCGACCGTCCCATAAGCTCCGTCCCCTGCTCGAAAATCGTGACGTCGTCCGTTTTTCCGAGCTGGTACGCGAGAAACGTACCGAAGAATCCCCCACCTATGATCGCGATTTTCACCGTAGACCTCCGAGAATCGCTTCGGCGGCGACTTTCGCCTGGCCTCGTAGATCCGGGATCGCGGTCATTTCCCAAAATGTCGTACGGAGGGCCGGACTGAGGACGACGATGTCAGGCTCCGGGCTTCCATCGGCGCGAATCGGGTGACCCGCGAGATCGGTCGGGATCCCGAGTGCGAGTGGATCTTTCGCGTATCCGTGATCGTTCAGGAGTGAAAGATCGGAAGCCGCCCCGGTGCAGTTTACGATCCGGTCATAACGCTTTTCGAATTTTCCGCCCTTGCGAGACTCGGCACGAATGAGGATTCCGTCACCCGCCTCCGTCGCTCCGACTATTCGACCCGCGGTGATTTTTACTTTTCCGCCTCGGACGTAAAGATCCCACTCGCGGTAGACTTCGGGGGCGACCCGATGCCGATGAGTATCCCAATACCTCTGGACGTGACGAAGAAATCGTTTTCGCTCGGACTCGGACCAACTCGTCCAGATTCGCTGAACTTCGCCTCGGAATCGATCGATCAGATGCGGCCAGCGATCACCGGCCTGGGACGAATGCTCGCGAAGTTCGCGTACGACGCCGCGAACGCTTTCGTCCTTGAACGGAGTTTTTAGCGGATAATCTTCGCCGTGCAGGGGATGCCCGAGTGGCGGAAGTCCATGACGAGATATCACGTCGATCGAGTTCGCGTGGCCCGCGCGCATGCGGGTGAGGATAAAGTCGACCGCGGTGAGGCCCGAGCCGACGACCAGAATTGTTTCATTCTTCCCGATTCGGTCGATCTTCCGGTCCCAGGGATCGGCATGGAAACGCGCGCTCTCGCGAATCGCGGCGAGCCCCGCAGGCACTCCCGGACCCCGATGCCCGGTGGCGAGGATAAATCGATCGCAGTGGACCGGAGCCGCGCCCTTAATTTGAATTTCGATCTTCCCATTCGGGAGTTTCGTGAATTTCTCTGCCTCGCCGTTCACGACCGAGAAAACGCCCGATGGGGCGGATCTCCGAGCGTCGCTCAGAACGCTCGCGAGATACTCAGCGTAACGGCGGCGTGGCTGAAAAGGATTTTTCATTTCGTTCGAGTTTGTACGGGCCAGCCAACGCGGAAAATGATCTTCGTCCTCAGGATAGACGCTCATCTTATTTTGCCGGACGTTCAAAATATGAAAGGCAACCTCAGTTCCGTATGCGACTCCGCGACCGATGTGCGCATTTCGTTCCACGAGTACGATCCGAATATCACCCGCCTTCGCCCGAGCGGATTCCAAAAGGCGAACCGCGGCCAAAGTGCCGGAGGCGCCG
>JBBQMV010000266.1:0-4041 GCA_038329315.1 Bdellovibrionia bacterium
AAATGCTCGGACAGGCCATCGGCCTCCCTCCGGCGATGACTCTCTTCGCGTTCGTGGGTGTGGTCGTCACGTCGGCGACGACGATCGTCTTCGGCTCGACGATCTGGGATCCGGTGGTTCTCGCCGGGAAATTCGAATCGAAGCTTCTCGTCACGTTCGCCATGCTCGCGATCGCCATCTCGACGCTTGCGACGAACATCGCCGCGAATATCGTGTCACCCGCGAACGATTTTTCGAACCTCTCACCGTCGAAGATCGATTTCAAAAAGGGTGGTTACATCACCGGCGTGATCGGCGTGCTCATCTTCCCGTGGAAGCTCATCGCCGATCCGCAGGGTTACATCTTTACCTGGCTGATCGCGTACTCGAGTCTCCTCGGGCCGGTCGGCGGAATTATGATCGCGGACTATTACCTCGTCCGTCGCCAAAAGCTGAACGTCGACGGACTTTACCGTGCAAAGAGCGAATACTGGTTCAAGAACGGATGGAACTTAAACGCGCTGGCTGCGCTCGTGCTCGGAATTCTTCCGAACCTGCCGGGCTTCCTCGCCGAAATTAAAGTCATCGATAAGGACGGGGCGTTCTCGTCCGTGATCGGCCTGTACCATTACGCGTGGTTTATTGGATTTTTCGTCTCGGGCGGAGCCTATGTGCTTCTCACGCGTACCGCATCGGCGAAGTGACATAAATTGTTAGCCAACTTCTGGGCACTCCAGAAATAGAGCTGATTTTTGCGAAGGAGGTCGCGGCTGACCTGGGTGCGGAACTCGTCGATAATTCGCGGTTTTCGACTGAAAAACTGTGTCCCGCAAGGCGGTCCGGACATTGAATGTTCCTTACTGGGGGTAGGGAATATGTTTGGACGTTTACTCACAACGCTTTCCGCTTTGGTTCTTTTCGCGCCTTCCTTTTCGTATGCTTATCCGAGCGGCGTAGCTGGTTACTCCGCTAATCCGGGTACGGGAGCAAATAAGACGTGCTTGAATTGTCACGGCGGCGGTACCGCGCCGACGGTGACGTTCATCGGGCCGGCTACGCTCGCTCCGGGCACGCTCCAACAATATATTTTGCGAATTTCTGGAGGCCAGAACAAAAATGGCTCTCTGGATGTTTCCACTACGGCGGGGACGCTCAGTGTATCGGATGCGACTTACACCAAGCTTTCCGGCGGTGAAATCATTCATAGCCAACCGAAGTCCGTGTCGGGTGGAGTGGTAGATTTTCCGTTTAATGTGACGGCGCCGGCCTCCGGGAACTTCACGCTTTACGCCGCCGGCCTTTCGACCAATGGCAACGGGACCCAAGGTTCCGGCCAAGGCCTGGTGCAGCTCGCGGTTTCGGTCGTCGCGACTACCGTGAACCAGCTACCGGTTGCTAATGCGGGCGGGCCTTACGCTGTGAATTTAGGTGATCCGATCGTATTTAATGGTGCGAACTCGAAAGATCCGGACGGTACGATTGTGAGTTATGGGTGGGTTTTTGGAGACGGCACCACCGGAACTGGGGTTTCGCCAAGTCATACTTATTTAACTGCGGGATCGTTTAATGTCGGTTTAACGGTTACCGATAATCTCGGAGCCAAGGGAACGGCGAAAATCATCGCGGTGGTTTCACCGCCGGCGAACCAACTTCCCGTCGCGAATGCAGGCGGACCTTATTCCGCTGCAGTCGCCGTTCCGATCGCGTTTGACGGCTCGAAGTCTGCCGATCCCGATGGTTCGATCACGACTTACTCCTGGTCCTTTGGCGACGGCGCGATGAGCACCGGCGCAAAAGTAAGCCATGCTTATTCGTCGGTCGGAAATTATATGGTCACGCTAACCGTGACGGATAATATGGGAGCGACGGCCCAAGCGAAGGTGATCGCCGCGATCACTGCCGTCTCGGTACCGCTCCCTGCTCCGACCGTAACCCCGACGCCTACTCCGACGCCTACTCCGACTCCGAGCGTCGTTCCGAGCCCGGCACCGTCATCGACGCCTCCTCCGCGGAAGCGGAAACACGGTGAAGGATTCGGCCATTGGCTTAAGTCGATGATGAACCAAGATCACGATGAGCAAGATCACGGTAAGGACGACTAAACCGTCAACCGAACTTAAATCGAAGAGACTGGGGACGAGCGGTTAACCGCTCGTCCCTGTCCCGTTTCTCCTCATGGCATCGCGTATGCATTTTAGAGCCGTAAGGAGCATTTATGCGCGAAACATTACTACTCGGACGGATCTTCTTCTCGCTCATCTTCCTTGTGGCGGGGTTCGGGCATTTTAGCAGTTCGACGATCGATTACGCCGCGACCCAAGGTGTCCCGTATGCGGCGCTCGTTGTGCCGCTTTCGGGACTTCTCGCGGTCTTCGGGGGACTCAGTATTCTCTTTGGTTATAAGGCGAAAATCGGCGCTTGGGCGCTGGTCGTCTTTCTCGTGCCGGTGACTTTAATGATGCACGCGTTCTGGATGATTTCCGATCCGGCATCCGCGGCGCTTCAGCAAGCGATGTTCTTTAAGAACCTCTCGATGCTCGGTGGGGCACTCACCTTCGCGTATTATGGGGCCGGTGCGTATAGCATCGATTCCCGCGTGAGGTTCGACCAAACTCGGCACGTCGGAAGTGCGGCGGCGATGGCGGGGACGGTGATGCCGACGGCGCTTCGCATGGAATCCCAAGCCGAGATCGCCACGAAACTCGCGACGAAGGCGGGCGACTCTTCCCGCGTTACTGGGATGTGGTAGTCCGTAGGTCGGGCCCCGACCGGCTCGAAAGTCGAGTAACCGGGGCCCGAGGATTGATACTCAGTGAGGCTGGAACTGTTCGGCTTCGGTCGAACCTGCGAGGGCGGACGTCGAAGATTCGCCGTTCGTAATCGCCATCAGAACTTCGTCGAAGTATCCGGTGCCGACTTCTTGTTGGTGGCGAGTCGCGGTGTATCCGGATTTTTCCTTCGCGAACTCTGCCTCTTGGAGACGGACGTAAGCCGGCATACCTTCGTTCGCGAATCCTAGGGCGAGATCGAACGCATGGTAGTTGATCGAGTGCCATCCCGCGAGGGTGATGAACTGGAACTTGTAGCCCATCTTGCCGAGTTCTTGATTAAAGGTCTTGATCGTGGCGTCGTCGAGATTCTTCTTCCAGTTAAACGAAGGCGAGCAGTTATAGGCGAGGAGCTTGCCGGGAAACTTCGCGTGGATCGCTTCCGCGAATTCTTTAGCTTCCGCGAGCGATGGCTTCGAGGTTTCGAACCAGATCAGGTCGGCGTGGGGCGCGTAAGCGAGTCCGCGGGCGATCGTGATCGGCATGCCGTTCTTAATCCGGTAGAAGCCTTCCGGCGTACGTTCGCCCGTGCAGAACTTTTTATCGGCGTCGTCGATATCCGAGGTCATCAGTGTCGCGCCGAGTGCGTCGGTACGGGCGATGATGCAGGTCGGGACATTTAGGGCATCGGCCGCCATACGGGCCGCGACGAGCGTCTTCACGAACTGTGAGGTTGGCACGAGAACTTTTCCGCCGAGGTGTCCGCACTTCTTTTCGGAAGCGAGCTGGTCTTCGAAGTGAACGCCGGAGGCGCCCGCCTCGATCATCGACTTCATGAGTTCAAACGCGTGGAGCGGACCACCGAATCCGGCTTCCGCATCGGCGACGATCGGGAGGTACCAGTCGGTGCCCTTGTCCATTTTGCCATCGTTCTTGCCGATTTGGTCAGCGCGCGTGAGGGCGTTGTTCAGTCGCTTCACGAGCGCCGGAACGGAGTTCGAAGGATAGAGCGATTGGTCCGGATAGGTGTTCGACGAAAGATTTCCGTCGGCGGCAACTTGCCAGCCGGAGAGGTAAATCGCCTTCATTCCGGCTTTCGCCATTTGCACGGCTTGGGCGCCGGTGAGGGAGCCTAAGGCGGTCACGTATTCTTCTCGCTTACCCATCATCTCCCAGAGCTTGATCGCGCCATGTTTCGCGATCGTGTACTCGACTGGAAGGGAGGCGCGGAGGCGAACGACATCTTCCGGCTTGTACGTGCGGGTGATGCCCTTCCAGCGGGGATTCGTATCCC
>JBBQMV010000267.1:0-4014 GCA_038329315.1 Bdellovibrionia bacterium
GCCGTTGGCGTTCCCGGCGGCCGTCGGCACGAGTTCGCCGTCTTCGGTGAGATTGTACTGAAAGGTTCCCTTGTCGGCGATCGAAGTTTCTTCGCGCTCGATGGCCTCTTCGATGTCGTTCGCGTCTTCATTGGGCGAAACTTGGACCGCGAAGAGCTTCCGCACGACGTCGGTCGTGATCTGCTCCATCATCAACTTGAAGAAGCGGAAAGCTTCCATCTTATAGACGACGATCGGATCTTTTTGGCCGTAGCCTTGGAGGCCGACGCCATCGCGAAGGTGGTCCATCGCGAGGAGGTGATCTTTCCAGAGCTGATCGATCGTCGTGAGGAGGATCATCTTCTCGAGGTGGCGAACCATCTCGTTTCCGTAATCCTTTTCCTTCGATTGGTAGCGGTTTTCGCCAAGCTTCATCACGAGCTTCTCGAGCCCGATATGGTTAAACGGTTGGATATCGCTTTCCTTGAATTCGGGCATCGCCTGGAGCGTATTCGCGAGCGTGTTCTTCAGCTCGTTCATATTCAACTCGGCCATGCCGCGTTCGTTCCGCTTGAGTTTTCCGTTCGGGAAATACTCTTGGCCAATCGCACGCGCGCTTTCGTCGAGGAAATCCATGACCATGTCGCGAAGGCTCTCGCGCGTAAGGACTTCTTTCCGCATCGAGTAGATGACTTTACGCTGCTGGTTCATCACGTCGTCATATTCGAGAAGGTGCTTCCGAATATCGTAGTTATGACCTTCGACTTTTTTCTGCGCGTTCTCGATCGCCTTCGTAGTCCAGCGGTGTTCGACCGGCTCGTCTTCTTCCATTTTCTGGACGGTCGCTTGGAGAAGCGTGGAGTGTCCGAAAATCCGGAGAAGGTCGTCTTCGAACGAAAGGTAGAATCGGGATCCGCCGGCGTCGCCCTGGCGACCCGAACGACCGCGGAGCTGGTTATCGATCCGGCGCGATTCGTGGCGCTCGGTACCGAGAATGAATAGTCCGCCCGCCGTCTTTACTTCGTCGCGCTCCCGCGCGCAGAGTTCTTTCCAGCGTGGACGAGCCTCGTCCATCTTCGCGTCCCATTCAGCGCGCTCTTCGACGGTTGCGCCCGACTTGAGCTTTCCGATTTCTTCTTCCGCGAGGAGTTCGGCGTTACCGCCGAGGAGGATGTCGGTCCCCCGACCCGCCATGTTCGTGGCGATTGTAATCGAACCTTTTCGTCCGGCCTGGGCGACGACGTACGCTTCACGTTCGTGCTGTTTCGCGTTCAGGACCGAGTGGCGAATATTGTCCGCGGTGAGGAGCGTGTGGATGATTTCGGATTTTTCGACCGAAGTCGTACCGACGAGGACCGGTTGGCCCTTCGCGTGGAGACGCTTGATCTCTTCGACGGCGGCCCGGTACTTACCCTTTTGATTCTTGTAGATCATGTCGGCGTTATCGAGCCGGATGAGCGGGCGGTTCGTCGGGATGACGGTCACGTCGAGTTTATAAATTTGTTTGAACTCGGCGGCTTCCGTATCCGCCGTACCGGTCATGCCGGCGAGCTTATTATACATCCGGAAGTAGTTCTGGAAGGTGATCGTCGCGAGCGTTTGGTTTTCGCTCTCGATGTCGACGCCTTCTTTTGCTTCGATGGCTTGGTGGAGTCCGTCCGACCACCGGCGCCCCGGCATGAGTCGGCCGGTGAATTCGTCGACGATCATGACTTCGCCGTCACGGACGACGTAGTCTACGTCGCGCTTATAGATCACGTGCGCGCGGAGCGCCTGCTGAACGTGGTGGAGGACTTCGATGTTCCGCGGGTCATAGAGATTCTGCATCCCCATCCGCGCTTCCATCTTGTCGATGCCCTTTTCGGTGAGGGACGCCGACTTCTGCTTCTCGTCGATGGTGAAATCTTCTTCTTTAACTAAGCCGCCGCCGACGCGGATGTGGGCGTCGATTTCGGTGTAGAGATGGCTCGAATCATCGGACGGTCCCGAAATGATGAGCGGGGTCCGTGCTTCGTCGATCAGAATCGAATCGACTTCGTCGACGACGGCGAAATTCAGTTCACGTTGGACATAATCTTCCAGCCGGAACTTCATGTTGTCGCGGAGGTAATCGAATCCGAACTCGTTGTTCGTGCCGTAAGTAATGTCGGCGGCGTAGTTGCGCTTACGTTCGACGTCGGTGAGGCCGTGCACGATGATCCCCGTCGAAAGACCGAGGAAATTATAGACCTGCCCCATGTGCTCGGAGTCTCGGCGGGCGAGGTAATCGTTTACGGTAACGAGGTGGGAGCCTTTGCCAGTCAAACCATTTAAGTAGAACGGCGACGTCGCGGTGAGGGTCTTCCCTTCACCGGTTTTCATTTCGGCGATGCGTCCCTTATGGAGCGTGATGCCGCCGACGAGCTGGACGTCGTAGTGGCGTTGGCCAAGGACGCGCTTGCTCGCTTCGCGACAAACCGCGAATGCTTCCGGAAGGATCGCATCGAGGTGCTTGCCCTTCGCGAGCTGCTCGCGAAATTCCGCGGTCTTCGCTTGGAGCTCGGGGTTAGAAAGTGGAGATATCGTTTTTTCGAGTTCGTTGATGCGGGTGACGGTCGAAGAAATCGCCTTCAGCTCGCGGTCGTTTTGAGTCCCAAAAATTTTTTCGGCAAAGTTCAAAAGTTGCATAGGTAGGTCTCGCGATTTTAGGGTTCTAAGCCCTTAATGTCATTAGAATTGGTCACCGCAGACCGGCGAAAAGCCACGTCTGCGCAGCGCTTCAATTTTCGAGAATGTACGAGAGGGGGTCGACGGGAATGCCGTTCACCCGAACTTCGTAGTGGCAGTGCGGCCCCGTGGACCGACCGGTGCTTCCGAGGAGCGCGATCGTATCGCCGCGTCGAACTTTTTGGCCGCTCTTCACGAGGATTTTGCGCGTATGTGCGTACCAGGTCTGCAGTCCATAACCGTGATCGACGATCACCGTCTGGCCGTAACCGGCTTTCATATTCGAAAAAGTTACGACGCCGTCCGCCGTGGCTTTAATTGGGGTGCCCGGATGAGTCGCGATGTCGACGCCTTCGTGCATCTTCACTTTTCCGCCGAACGGAGCGCGACGCGTCCCGAAGACAGAGGTGTAATAGCCGATCGCGGGTTTCCGGGTGGGGAGTGCGGCGAGGAATGCCTTCTGATCGACGAGGTGTTCGTATTGGTCCTGAAGGTTTTGCTCAAGCGTGAGGGATTCCGCAGTCATTGCAGAAATTTTCAGGTCGAGTTCGTTGTACTGCGCTTGAAGTTCGATATGCTCGGGATCGCGCGGATCGAGTTCGGCTTCGATCGCGGCGATCTCCGACGGAAGCGGTTTCGCGGCTCCCGTGTTCGCGGACGCGTCCGGAATCGACTTCATGAGTGCGGCCACGCCACCGCGGTCTTCGGACCCCGTGATGACCTTCAGCCGAGTCGAAAAAGTTTTCACGCGTTCCATCGCGCTCTCGAGCGTGCCCATCTTGCCTTTGAAAACTTGGACGGATTGGCGAAGCCGGCGATTCTCGGTTTTGAGCTCGTTGTTTTCTCCGACCTGGCTCATGACGTAACCGTAGTTCGCGACCATGACGCCGACGAGGACGAGCGTGACGGCGATGCCGACGGCGCCGAGGCGGACGAGCCAAGCCGGAACGAGAATCTTCCGGACCTGAGTCGTTTTTTCGGGAACGATCATGATCGTATAAAAACGATTCGCGGATGACTTCATGTGGTTCTCCCCGGGTAGCGGGCGACGAGCGCGGTAATGTTATCGTCTCCGCCGCGGTCATTTGCTCCGGCGACGAGCGCCTCGGTGAGGTGCTTTAAGAGCGGCTCGAAGCCGATGGTCCGCTCGCGAAAATCTTCGCTCAGTGCCGTGGCGTAATAAGTTCGCTGGGCAATTTCATGAATTTCTTCGTCGTCGAGGGGGCCGGTGAGTCCATCCGAACAAAGCAGGAAAAGATCGCCCGGAGCCGGTGCGTATTCGTAGAGATCGATCCCGAAGTGGAGATCGAATCCGACGGAGCGGGTGAT
>JBBQMV010000268.1:0-4010 GCA_038329315.1 Bdellovibrionia bacterium
CGGCTGGGTGTGGGAGCGGAAAAAGACGGTCGGTTCATTCGTCCCGATGACCCGGGCAAGTTTCGCCATTTCGACGCGATTACTGATGATCGAGTGATAGCTGAGCGGAGACTCCTTCAGCAGGCGTTGTTTAAATACATCGGCCCGTAGGCGATCTCCGCGCATTTCCGCGCAGCGACCGCGCCAGTAGAGCGACCGCGCGATGTATTCGAGATCGTTTTGGCCGTAGAGCTTTTCGAGAAGGGGGTCCGCGGTCTTACAGTCCCCGTCTTCGATTTTCAGAAGCGAATAGCGAAATTTCGCGCGCGAGGAATGTTCAGTGACTTGGCATCCGATCACCTTTTCGTAGAGCGAATACGCGATATCGCGATACTTGCGATCCGGGAGGAACATCTCGGCCTTTTGAGCGAGCGCGGTCGCGACTGCGGGATTATCGCAGTTCGCAGATTTTCCTTCGGAGAGCACCCGCTTCGCCGCGAGCTCGAGAACCGACCAGTCCTTGAACGTGCGGAGAGAACGGTAGATCGGGCTTGGGCCCATCCGCTTCAACGCCGAAAAATCTCCGGCTTTCCAAGCCGCCATCGCCTCTTTCGCCGTCGAAGAAAGGGGGGCCTCGGTGCCTGGCTCTTCTTTGACTTCGTCTTCGGTCTCGACGAATTCGGACGGATCTTTTCCTTGGATCAGCGGACAAAAGTCATCGCTGTCCGGCTTCGATTGGCAGGAAGACTTCCACTTCTCGAACTCGTCAGGAGTGAGGACGCCGCGCTTCCAAGCCGCGTAAGTCCGAGCCGAATTCCGCACCCGGACGAGGAGCTCTTCCGGCTCTTTTTGGATCCCGAGAAGATTTCCTTCGATCACCTCACGCAGGGTGATTTGGGGGAGCGGACCGGGGGTCGCGATGGCGTTCGGAGCGGCCGCTTCCCCAGCAAGGAGAAGCGAAGATGCCACGAAGGCTCCAATCATGACACTCAGTGTGAAAAAGCGGTCCATCATTCCGTATTTAGTTTCGGGTCACGGAGCGCCGCCCACAAGAGAGACTTTTACCGAGACCGAAAATGCGGGCAGAAACTCGGGAGCCTCCCCTTTTCGACCGTTTTTGGGTCCGGGCTTGCCAAGGGTTTGACGTTTTCAGTGGGTTTCTGTAGACAAGGTGGACTATGGGAAAAAGACTTTCGACGAAGCATAAGAAGAAGCGCCGCGACAATGCACGGGCCTACGCCGCTAATCCGGTCCAATGGTCGGACAAGCAGGCAAAGATGCGCAGCAAAAAAGCGCTGCTGAAAAAAGCCAACCCGATGGCTTGATCCGCTCCTTGCGCGTGTTTACGCCATGAGAGTAGCGATCATCGATCTCGGAACGAACTCGGTCCGATTCGACGTCCATCAAATCGGTTCGAAAAATCAGGTCCGGCTTCTCCATCGTGAGAAGCTCATGGTTCGGCTCGGCCAAGGAGTCTTCGCCGAAGGACGACTGAATGCGGACGCAATCCGCCGGACGCTGCAAGCCTTCCTCAGCTTCCGCAAAACGGCCGATGACCTCCGCGTCGATCGCATCGTCGCATTCGGAACCGCCGCCCTTCGCGAAGCTTCTGACGGCCCTCGCCTCCTCACCCAGATCCGTGAAAAATCCGGAATTGAAATCCAGGTTATTTCCGGCCTCGAAGAGGCGAAGCTCATCGCACTCGGAATCCTCTCGAACGAGAAACCCCCAAAGGGGCGCTTCGGACTGATCGATATCGGCGGCGGAAGCACCGAGATCTCGATTTGCCGTGGAAAAAAGCTCTCGCACTCGAATAGTTTTTCGCTCGGTACCGCCCGTCTCCAACAAGTCTTTCTGCGTTCCTCGCCGCCGAAAGCCGCGCCCGATTCCGTTGAAAAGCCGATCCCGCAGCTGAGGAGCTATATCCGCGCCGCTCTTCTCACGAAAATGCTGGCCGATCGCTGGCCGAAAGTCGAACGCCTGATCGGATCGTCCGGAACCGTCCGCGCGATCGGAAAGCTCATCAAAAAAGGGAAAGCGACGAAGACGGTCGACCGCGATGATTTGAAAAAGCTCGTGAAAGAAATGTCGACGATGACGACGACCGAACTTCTCGGCATGCCCGGAATGGAAGCGAAACGCGTCGACATGATTCTCGCCGGCGCGATCCTCCTCGAGGAATGCATGAATGTAACCGGCGCGAAAAAAGTTTTCGCCACTGAGTTTTCACTTCGGGACGGAATCCTCGAAGAGCAGCTCGCGGTGAATCGCAAACTCGCCCGCTCGGGCCTTTCGACTCACCTCGCGGATGTGCGTGCCCGCGTTGAAAAAGTGCATTCTGAAATGCTTCACAACGACGCGGTCGCTGCGCTTGCCGGCACTCTTTTCGATCGCCTGCGGGGCCTTCACGGACTGAACGCGGATTGGAAGCCATACCTTACAGCGGCAGCCTACCTCCACGACGTCGGCGAAATCATATCTCCGACCGGCCACGAGGAGCACTCCTACTATTTCGCGAAGAACGCGGACTTTACTCCGCTCGACCAGTGGGAATCCGAATTTATCGCACGCCTCTGCCTCTATCACCGGGTCGGCAAGCCCGTGGTCGATGGCCTCTTCGGCAAGAACGGCGGCAAGGCGACCGCGAAAAACGGTAAGGCGCTAAAGGCGAAAGAACGTGAACGGGTTTACGCGTTCTACATCCTACTCGCGATCCTTCGGGTCGCGGACGCCCTCGACCGGAATCATCGGGGCGAGATCTCAATCGCGGCGATTAAAGTTAAACGAGATTTGATTGATTTAAAGATCCGGGCGAAGCGCGGTGCGGGCGATCTCGAACTACTGCGAGTTGAACAGAAAAAGGCCCTCTTCGAAGAGGTTTTTCGGCGAAGGCTCGTAATACATTAAAACTCTTTAATTACAAATACTTGATGTTTCCACAATTGGTCAATGACCCGGCGAGAGAGTAAGGAAAGACTTCAACCGCACTCTCGAAAGGTCCACTCCCCATGGTCCAGCTCCTTCTTGTCGAAGACGATCCGATTCTTGGCCGCAGCCTCCATGTGACCCTCGAAACCGAAGGGTACGAAGTCGACTGGGTTCAGTCGCTTTCGGGCGCGCGTGAATCCGTGATTGCGAAGAAACCGGCCCTCTTCGTTCTCGACGTGAACCTTCCCGACGGTTCTGGGTACGACCTCCTGACCGAGATTCGCCAGGCCCGCGCGGACGTTCCCGTGATCCTTCTCACCGCGAAAACCGACGAAGATTCCGTCGTTCGTGGACTGAACCTCGGCGCTAACGATTACGTTCGGAAGCCCTTCGGCCAAAAAGAACTCCTTGCCCGGATCTCGAGCGCGCTCCGAGCGCCGACGAATATCGGCAAGGGACCGCTTCGTTACGAGAGCCTTTCAATCGACCTGGAAAAGCGCCTCGTGAAACACGGTGAGCGAACCCTTGATCTGAATCGCCGGGAATTCGACATTCTCGTTCACCTCGTGAAGCACGCCGAAGCAGTCGTCACCCGCGAGTCGCTCCTGAACGCGCTCGATCGAGACGGCGAGATCTTCGACCGTACGATCGACTCCCACATCAGCCACCTGCGCGCCCGTTTTCGTAAGGCCGAAATCACGGATGTCCAAATCAACTCGATTTACGGTGTGGGCTATCGCCTAGAGAAAAAAACCGGTAATTCTTAGTCCATGGTGACTACCCGGATTTTTCGTCGGCACTACCTGATCACGGCACTCGTGCTTTTCGCGTTCGTCATGGCCGGACACTTTGCCAACCTGGCACTCGTGCGCATGAGCCAGTCTCCGCATATCGACCAACCGCTCTTCTTTATGCGGCTGATCCACGCGATGGATCCGAACGACCCGATTCACGGGCTGGCTCTACTCGAGAACGCGCGGGAAGGCGCCGGCCCGCCGTTTGATCTTTCGATCGCAGACGAGACCGGAAAAATCGTTTACCCGCCGAGCAAGGGGGGTACGCGGGCCTGGATCGGAGTCGGTCCGAAGCTCGCGGTCGGGGAA
>JBBQMV010000269.1:0-4005 GCA_038329315.1 Bdellovibrionia bacterium
GTCACGAGTGGTCCGAGGCGCTCTGCCTTCCTTCGCACGACCGGGTCCGAGTTTTTTTTAGGAACCCAGAACGCATGGTACGCCGAGATAAAGACGTAAATGGCGATGAAGGAGAGGTAGAAAAATCCAGTGATGAGGTCGAGAACCGGGAGAGTGTGCTTCTGCCAATACTCGTTCGGAGTAAGGCGTCCTGCCGGAGTATCGATTCCGAAAAACCTTTTATCGAACTCATACGGAAATGCGACGTGAATGTCGCCGCGGATGAAATCCGAATAGTAGCGCATACTATCGTACACGATCCCGGTCAGAATGATGGGAAACAGAAACCGCAGAATAATTCCCGCCGTGCGGCCGCTGTAGGAAAGGACGAGGATCAGTACTCCGATGACGAGGTGATCGGACCGAAAGCCGTGAAGCGCGACGAGCGAAGACCAGTAGATCGCGACGAAAACCGCCGGTCCGATTTTTCGCAGCGGGGTGAGTGAACGCCACCATTCCGGCCATTGAGATTTCTCACGGATGAAAAAGCGAGATGGGGCTTCTAAGAGGGTGCTCATGCTGTATCCGATTCTAAGTAATTCAGGTCTTTTCCGAAAGTTTCTTCGATTTGATAGAGCGCGAAGAACGCGATCACGACGCTGACCGCCCCGACCGCCATCGCGGACGGTACCGTCCCGATTTTAGGGGCTAGGGCCCGAAAGCTGAGCGTGAGCGGAACGACGGACCCGCGAACGAAGTTCGGCGTGGAAATTGTAACTGTGGCCCGAAGGTTCGTTCCGAATTGCTCGGAAGCGACCGTGCAGAAGAGCGCCCAGAATCCGTTTCCGAGTCCGAGGAAGAAGCAAATCGTGTAAAAGGCGGTCGGGCTCGCGCCGCTCGCCATTCCGTAAGTCGCGATGAAAACTGCCGAGAATGCGAGGAAGATCGCGATCGTTTTCCGCCGGCTCTGTAGATATTGCGAAAGGGCGCCCGCGAAAACGTCGCCGAGTGCAATACCCGCATATCCGTAGAGAATCGCCTTCGCCCCCGTCACCGGACCGGTGAGCCCGAGGGCTTGGCCAAGCTCGGGCGCGAACGTCATCAGAACTCCGACGGCATACCAGAGCGGTACCCCGATCAAGATCGATCGAACATATTTCCCGACCCGCTTCCGGTTTGCGAGAAGCATTTTCAGGCTTCCGCGCATGACTTTTTCCGCAGAACGAACGTGGGCGAACATCCCGGACTCCTGGAGGCGAATCCGCAGGACGAGGAGTACGAGCCCGAGGATTCCGCCGATCGTGTAACAAGTTCGCCAGTCGAAGACTTCGCTGATCGCGCCTCCGAAAACGGCGCCACAAATGCCGATCGCCGCGACGGCGGTCGTTCCCCATCCGCGAACGTGGCGAGGGAGGGATTCGGAAACGAGCGTAATCGCGGCTCCGAGTTCTCCGGCTAAGCCGACGCCGGCGACGAATCGGAGGATTCCGTATTGGGTCGTATTCGTCACGAAACCGTTCAGCAAGTTCGCCACCGAATAGAGCGCGATCGATCCGAAGAGGACGGAGACGCGACCTTTTTTATCGCCGAGGATGCCCCAGAGGATTCCGCCGACGAGCATTCCGATCATCTGGAGATTAATCAGCATCACGCCGACTTCGAGAACCGCAGATCCTTCGAGTCCGAGCGCCTTCAGGCTCGGCACGCGAACGATGCTAAAGAGCGTGAGGTCGTAGATATCGACGAAATATCCGAGCGCTCCGACGATAACCGGAGGGATGAGTATGTCTTTTAGAGCGAGTTTTCTGGTAACGGAGTCCGCGGATTCGACGTGTGCTTCCATGACGTATTCTTTTTCTCCTTTCGCTCTCGAAGGACGATGAGGATAGCCGGGAGGGCGAAAACCGCGGCGAAAACGCAGGTCATTTCGCCCATAACGGCGAGCAGGCCGAAGCTGACGAAGGCTTGGTTCGAAGCGATGACGAGCGAGCCGTAGCCGACGGTCGTCGTGAAGCTACAGAGGACGACGGCCCCACCGGTATCGCGAATGACCTTGAGGATGCTTTCTCCGCCTTCTTCGCGGTATCGGCTAAAGATATTTACGGCGTAATCGACCCCGATTCCGAACGTAATCGGTAGCGCAATGAAGTTCAGGAAATTAATTTTATACCAGAAAGCGAGAATCGCGCCGACCAACCAGAAAACACCAAGGAAGAGGGCAAGGATGACGGGCGCGAAGATTCGCGGTTTTCGAAAGAGTACGATGACGAGCAGGACGACGGCGGTGAATGCGAAGAGTGTCGCACGTGGACCGTCGTGGTTGATCGACTCGATCATATCCGAAGAGATTGGCAAAGATCCGGCGACCGCCGTCCCCGGCGCAACCGAATCGGCGATTTCCCGAAGACTATGGATGAAGCCGATCAGTTTATCGCCGTCGTTCGTCACCGTATTCAGCGGCGGTTCGATCAAGACGAGTTTTCCGATCGAACCGTCCTTCTCGGTGAATTTTCCGAGCACGAGTGGTGGAAGATCGGTGACCGCGATCGGCTTATAAACCTCCGGACGGATGAAGTCGTTCACTCGGCGACGTTCCGCGGGATCGAGTTGGGAGCGGATGCTCGGCGGAAGCAGGCGATCGATCTCGTGGATGAGTTTGATCTTCTCGGGTTGGTCCTTCGGAATGAAGTCATCTAGGATCGAAACATTATGGATGAGGCCCGTCGGCCCGTCGGCGACCATCTTCGCCTTGTATTTTTCGGCGAGCGTGGCGGCGTCCTTGAGGTCGTGAGGGAGGGCGACCATCGGGGAAAGGTAACGCCCGAAAATTTCGTCGACGTACTTCGACCAGTAACCCGAACCGCTCTCGATCGATTTCTTATTCCGGAGTTTCGAGAGGTCGGTTTCGATGATCGAGGGCGAATACCGGAAGAGCATCGCCGTGGAACCTACCGTCAATGCGATTGTGATCCCCACGATAATCTTTGGGAACTTCGCCACGAAATGAGCGATCGCTTCGGCGACGTGCGATTTAGGCTTGGCTTTTTTTGGCTCGAGCGTGCGGATCTTATCGAGAATCGTGAGGAGGGCGGGGAGTACGGTGAACGTCGTGATCCAACACAGGACCATTCCAATCAGGCCAATGATTCCAAACTGCTTAAAACCCCGAAAGCCGGTGAGGGCGAGCGATCCGTAGGAGAGTCCTGCGGCCAGGGCCGCCGTCCAGGTCGCGGATCCGGTATGGGTAATCGCTAGATCGAGGGAGCTTTCGTGGTCGATGTGATTTCGCCGTTCTTCGAGGTAGCGCGCGAGGAAGATGATCGGAAAGTTAATTCCGTTCCCGAGCACGATCGAGCCCAGGAACGCCGAGTTCGCGTTCAGATATCCGATGACGAAGTAGGCGATGCCGAACGTCCAAAAAGTGCCGTAAAAAAGCGAGATCAGGAGCGCCATCGAGGCACGGAACGCGCGGTAGAAATAGAGCATCGCGGCCGCGACGAGGAGGGCGACGAGAACGGTCGAAAGTTCGAGGTCTTCGACGAGCGCGGCTTGCTCCTCGATCGTGTTTTCGACCCCGCCTGCGTATTCGACGTTGAAGTCGGCGGCGTAGTTCTTTTTCGGATCAAGCTCCTTTACGATCTTCAGAACGACGGCCTTCAGTTTATCGCCGCTTCCATTGCTCGGCTTGTAAACGAGGATGACGCGTTTTTTCTCATCAGGCGTGGCGTAATACCCGTCGGGGAACCGGTCGTAATTTGAGGTCTGGCCGGTATACTTTTTCTCGATCGCGGTGAAATTCAGCGCCGGTTCGGAAACGTTCACTCCCGAGAAAATAGTGAGCGGGTTTCGGAGGATCTGTTCGTACTCGAGTCGATTTCGAACGTAATCGCGAATGCGCTTCAAATCGGAAAGATCGATGAAGAGCGCGCGCCGAGCTTTGAAGAATTCGAGCTCGCTGGCGATATTGTATTCGACGCTCGCAATGACGTCCTTGGGTACCTCGTTTAACTTTTTAACGAAGTCCTC
>JBBQMV010000270.1:0-3985 GCA_038329315.1 Bdellovibrionia bacterium
TTTGTTTCACTTCGAAGTCGTACACGCTGGTGGGTTTCTTCGGTGCAGTGGCCGCCGTAAGGGTGACGATGGCGGTCAGGGTAAGGACTATGGAAACGAGGCGATTACGAAAGGTGGGGGTGGTCATAAAATCCTCCTGGCCGGAGGTTATGCCCGAAGTACCCGTCGTGCCATGAAAATGGCGCATTTTTCGGGCTTTCATTTTTATTCAGGTCTCGGGCGGGTGCTACACTTGGAACGGATGCGTCGGTTTCTACTCCCTTCGATCGTGGCTATTTTTCTCGCGTTTGCGCCGGCTACTCCGGCTGACGACAAACCCTGCTACGCGCTCCTTTCCGATGATGCTGCGCTTCTCGATGCGCTTCCGACCCGCTTACGTTCGATCGTTGATTCCGCGCACTTTCATAGCCTCCTCACGAGCCAAGAGGAAGCTTGGAAGCCCTTCCGAGATGCCCTCGACGAGGGCCTCGCAAAACCTGGGAAGGCCTTCACGGTGAAGGTCGGTGACTTCGGAGTAACGATGAAGTTCGATCGCGATTCGAAAGGGGGTTTACGCCTTTGGATGAATCGACCGGCCGCGGTAACGAAAGTCGATGGATTCCAATTTCTGAACTTCATCGGCGCGGAACTCGGATGGATCGCGAAGGCGCGGGCCGACGGTACGCTTAAAGAAAGCGTGAGCATCATCGGCCAAGAACTTAGAAATCAGCGGATGATCGATCTGCTTGGAACGTTAGGCTTCAAGCGCGGACGCATCGCCGGTCCGGAGTGTTACATTTTCGGGATCGTCGGTCTCGGTGCTGGATACAGTGCCGGAAAACTTTACTTCGCCAAGAACGATTCAAACGTCGAAAATGGAAGCATCCACGACGAAGCGCGAAAATTTTATCGCGATATTCTGATCGGCTCGGCCGGTGGCGCAGGAGTCGCCGCGCTTGCGTGCTTTAAGTTTTCGGGCCGAAACTATTCGCTCGAATTTAATCCGGACGAAATTTTGAAGAACCCTGCGGATCGGCCGCCGGGCGATCTCCCGCCGCCGATCGACCAAGTTGCCTTCTAGCCAATGCGTTTTAACCAGGCGCTTTTTATCTTGATGCCGTCTTTGATGAAGAGCTTTTCGAAGAGGGTGACGTCCGGAATATCGAGTTTTAAAGCCGCGGGGTTACCCGCGTGGAGATCGAGGGATTCGCGGTCCATTTCCCAAACGTCTTTTGTCGCTTCGAACGCTTCCTGCATCCACGCGTAGTAGCCGTCGTGATCGGTCTTGATGTGGAAGATCCCGCCGGGGCGCACGACGCGCGCGGCTTCACGGAGGGTCGATTCCTTCAGGAATCGGTTTTTCCACTGGGACTTCTTCGGCCACGGATCCGGAAAATAGAGGTAGAGCGAATCGACTTCGCCTTCGCCGAACATGTAGCGGAGTCGTTCCACGTTCGCGCGGAAGAAGAGGAGGTTTTTTAGGCCCTTCTCGGCGGTCTTTTCCGCACCCCGGTGGATGATCTTAAACTTCCAGTCGATGCCGATGTAGAGTTTCGTCGGATTCGCCGCGGCCCAGGCGCGGGTCACGTGGCCGGTGTTGCATCCGATCTCGACGTGGAGTTCGCGCCGTGTAGGGACGCCGCCGGCGCCCGCTTCGCCGAACCGAGCGCGCCAGGAACCCGCATGGGTCTCGGTCGCGTTGTCGGAGTAGGCGAGCGTCGGGAATTCCTTCAACCGAGCGGAGTACGGATTCTTCGCCACCCCGTAGACATAGTCTGGGTGGGTGAGCGGAAGGCGTTCAGAAGATGCATCGGTCCGGGCTGGCATTGGGCCGATGCATAGCAGACCCGGGGCAGCGAGGGGAGCCTAAACTCCAAAATGGAGAGGGACCTTCTCCTGCCGCATTCCCTGGACCTGGCAAAGGCCCGTGCGGATCGAAGAAAGTCCCTCTAAACTGCGTATTTAAACCCGATTACCTTCGGAAATTATCCAAGAAGCTTCAACGCGACTTGGGCGTTCTGGTTTGCCTGACCGAGGACGGAAACCGTCGCTTGGGACAGGATATTATTCTTCATCAGTTCGGAAGTTTCTTCCGCGATGTCGGTATCTCGAATCCGCGAGTTCGCGGCCGAGAGGTTTTCGCGGTAGATGCCGAGGTTATTGATCGTCGACTGGAGGCGGTTTTGAAGTGCGCCGAGCTCCGAGCGGTTCTCGTTGATCTTCGTGATGGCCTTGTCGAGCATTTCTAGGTTCATTTGCGAGCCTTCTTTCGTCGAGTTGTCGATCTCGGTCAAACCGAGGGCGGCAAGCGTAGAAGTGAGGTTCTTCGCGTTGAACTTGAAACGATCTTCGAAGTCGTTGTTCTTGATCCCGACTTGGATATCGAGAGCTTCGGAATTCCCGTCGAGGAGCTTGCGGCCGTTAAATTCGGTCGAAAGTGCGATCCGGTCGATTTCTTCCTTAAGGCCCTTAATTTCTTTATTGATGAAACCGCGTTCCGTGTCGCCGATCGTGTCGGAAGCACTCTGGATGGAGAGTTCACGCATCCGAGTGAGGATGTTCCCGGTTTCGTTCATGCCGCCTTCAGCGACCTGCACGAGGGAGACGCCGTCGTTGGCGTTACGCTCCGCTTGGCGCATCGAGCGAATTTGGGATTTCATTTTTTCGGAGATTGCGAGACCGGCGGCGTCGTCTGCCGCGCGGACAATCCGCGAACCCGAGGCCAATTTCTCGAGGGAGTGGTTTTGGGCTTCATGGTTGATGCCGAGGTGGCGCTGTGCCGCGAGGGCTTGGACGTTGGTATTGATACGCAGACCCATAGAAATCTCCTCCGAAGAGTTGGTTGCCATTCCTCCTTGATGTTTCCGCCCTCATCTAAGAGCGGGTTTGTTTACTACTTGCCCACCGGCAATCCCTGCCGGCTTCACAATGCTTTTCGGTGGAGACGCGTCGAACTTTAAAAAAAATGAAAGATTTCCAGTACTTATACCTGATTGACTTACTCGGGTAAAAAACCGAGCTAAAGATTCCAGTATTATATGCCGATGTAATTTCTAGGGAATTTTCAATCTTCGTGGGCTGGACGAGATGCGGAACGTCATCGGAAAAAATAAAATGGCCGACCGAAAAAATCAGGGAGTGACCCTGATTTTTCTGACCTGTGCCCTTTTTTTCACGGGATGCAATGCCTCGCGCGAGTCGATTTGCCGAGATTTTCCGGCCGTCGCGAACGAAATTAGCGGCATTCAGGCCCAAATCGCCTCCGTGAAAACTGGTCGTAGGATCGCCTCGGTGGGCACCGCCGCAGAAGATATGGGTGAGCGCCGCGAGGCTTGGATGCAGTGGGGTGAGAAGGCTCTGAAGCGCACCCAATGGACGAAGGACGCGCTTGAGGAC
This sequence comes from Bdellovibrionia bacterium, assembly GCA_038329315.1. Taxonomy (GTDB): domain Bacteria; phylum Bdellovibrionota; class UBA1018; order UBA1018; family UBA1018; genus JACMQW01. The sequence goes on from JBBQMV010000270.1 coordinate 3,376, forward strand.
GATAAGCGGGGACGCAAGGCGGTCTCCGCCTTAAACGACGCCGGGCTGTCGCTGGTTTCGTTTCACGGTTTCCTAGACCAACGGAAGTGGCACAAGGCCGGAGCTGAGCTCGACCGCGTGGAAGCGAGTCTCGTGCGCGCTCGTAAGATCGCCTGCGACGTGGAGACGCCGCCTCGTCCGCCGAAGAAGTCTGCGTCGAAACACCCTAAAAAAGCAGGAAATTAGCGAAGCTTCGAGGGATTGAACTTTACGCTATCGCGGAAGACGCGGTTTTTGTTCGGCTCGGTCGGGCAAATTTGTTTGCCGAATTGAAAGCCGGGATTCTCCGCGCAGTTCACCTCGAAGTCGATCCGATTCGCCGTCGGAGTGACACCGTCGACGGTGCCGGAAACCGTGGCGATAGCGCGGGAGGCGCCTTTGCCCGGAACCATTTGGGTCGGCTGGGTCATCATCGGTTGGAGCGTCGCGAACTGAATTTCGCCAGAGTCGGCGAAGAGGTGGAAGACCGAAAAACCAAAACCCGCCGTCACGAGCGTAAAAATCACGAGTTCGAGCGGATTGATCCGGTAGCGTCTAATGGTTTTGGAGGTGGTTTTAGGAGAACCCATAC
>JBBQMV010000271.1:0-3983 GCA_038329315.1 Bdellovibrionia bacterium
GAAAACAAATCCTTCTTCGGGCTGCCCCGCACGCGCGGCAGCCGAGCATGCTTTGGACGAAGGACCGGAAGCTCACGAAGAAGTTTTATGTGAAGCGCTTTCTCGAGTTTCACGGCCAAATCGAATGTGAATTTGCGGACCGTGCGTCTCGAGTACTCGGAGAAGTCGATCAGGAACTCGATCTTGCCGGCGCAAACGACATCTATTTCAATATCCGATGTGAGGAATCGACTCTCTTTTTCCATTTACCCCGTCGCGCGGTCAGTAGCCGAAACGGGCACCTCATTGTTCGTCTGCCGACAGATATTTATGAAATTCAGCGTCGTGCGCAGCTTCGGTATCGCTCGAACGGGGGCGACGGGTTTCGGATTGAATCCGAATTTTTCGCACTCTGGCTAGATGACATTACGATCCTCGATGTGAGTTCTGGTGGAATCGGAATGCAGATCAAGTTCAAGACCCAGGCCGAGGCCGATAAATTTCAACTCGAGGAAGATTCGCGCATTCCCTTCCGCCTCGATCTGAAAGTTTTTTCATTCCTCGCTCAGGGCGAGGTGAGGTATCTCCGTCGAGTGACCGATGATGAAACCGGCGAACCCGTGGTTCGTATTGGTTTGCGCTTCGTCGGGCTTCCGCAGGACACCGTGGAAGCGATCCAAATTCTCGTGCTCGAGCGGAGTTATGTACGGCTTCGCGAGATGTTTACTGACTAGTCACTGTAGGAAAAATTTGCCTCCGGTTCGTCGGCGCCGGTGATGGCATAATAGGTAGATGTCCCCGCTACTACTGACCTACAAGGAAAAGATCAAAAAATTTTCGAGCCGCGTCGTCGAAGCGCAGCGACCGATTCGTATCCTCGATTCGGTGAAGCTGCCGCCTCACGTGACGTCCGAGCTTCGCAAATCGAATTACAAAGACCTCCCGAAACTTACGCCTGAACACTATGAAAAGCATAATCCGATCGGATTTGACCTGGATGCGAAACAGGCCGAGCTGAGTGAGATTATCGGGGATATTGAAAGAGAACTCGGAAAAGAAGACTCGCTCGGTAAGCTCCTCATCGGGATGGCAGATCAGTACCTGACCGTTATCGATCTTTTACGAAACCGGGGTCGGAAGGAGTTTTGGGAGTACAGTCGCCGCCTTTACGGAAGCCCACGCGACCATATTTATAACGACACGAACACCATCAGCGACCTCGGCCGGATGATGTATTCGATTCTCACGAATATCACGGCGTTCGACCTGCCACAGCCACCGAAGGAAGATTTGAGCGCTGAGCATGTCGTCGACGAGCTCAACCGTCGTTTCCAGGTCTATTTCCCCGACGGATCCGTCTCCGCGAAGCTTTCCGACGGAATTATTGCGGATGCCGCCGCCGGTGGCGATACCGTGAAGATTCGGTCCGACTCGATGTTCTCGACCCGCGATATTGATATTCTAGAGGTTCACGAAGGTTGGGTTCACGTCGGTACGACCCAAAACGGAAATCAACAGCATATCGCGAAGTGGCTTTCGAAGGGCCCTCCTCGGTGCGCGTCGACCCAAGAGGGTCTCGCAGTCATCATGGAAATTTTTAGTTTCCGCTCCTATCCGAAGAGAGCGAAGAAAATTAATGACCGAATTATCGCCATCGAAAAGGCCGAAGAAGGCGCAAATCTGCTCGATCTCATCGAATACTTCCGGACGGAGGGATATACTGAGGAAGACTGCCTCCAGTCGGCGAAGCGGATTTGTCGGGGAGGTACCCTCACGGGAGGTGCCCCTTTTACGAAGGATATCTCCTACTGCAAAGGCTTCATCGAGAACTACAACTTCATGCGGTCCGCGATCCGGGCTGGAAAACCGAAGCTTCTGCCGTTCCTTTTCGTCGGGAAGGTTCACGTCGACGACGTCCCGCTCCTCTACCAAAAGTACGAGGAGGGAATTATCGACGCACCGAAGTATTTGCCTCCATTATTCCGGGACCTCAGCGGTCTTTCAGTTTGGATGAGCTTTTCCAACTTCCTAAACGTCGTGAACCTCAAGCAGGTGCAAGAGCACTACGACCGGTTGTTCAATTCGCATCTCTGATTACTTGTAGGATGCCGTTCAGCTCGTTACACTCTAGTTAACGCAGTCTCGTACCGGAGAAAGAATCATGAATCGTTTCGTCAAAATTTTGGCGGTTGGAGTTCTGGCAACCCTCGCATCCTTTTCGGCTTCGGCCGTCGATGTCGCGAAAGTGAACGGCAAAGTCATCACGGATAAAGACGTGAAGGCTTCCCTCGCTGGCTTCAATGAAGGGCAGCGGAAACAAATTCTGAACGACATGACTACCCGTCGTGAGGTCGTGGGAAATCTGATCGATCAAGAGCTACTTCTCCAAGAAGCCGAAAAGGAAAAACTCGATAAGGATACGGAATACGACATCGCGTTTCGTGCGTTCCGCCGCCAGTACCTTACAGACAAGGTTCTCGCGAAAAACGTACGTCCGAAGCTCAGTGAAGCTGCGGCGAAAAAATATTACGAACATAACCGCCGGATTTATTCGACGGACAAGGTCCAAGTTCAGCACATCCTCCTCTCGGACGAGAAGACGGCGATGGAAATCCTGAAGCAAGCGAAGATGCCGAATGCAGACTTCCAAGCGCTCGCAGAAAAGAACTCTAAGGATCCTTCCGCGAAGAACAATCGCGGCGATATCGGCGTAATCACGCGTGATTCTCCGTTCGTAGCTGCATTTAAGGATGCGGCCTTCAATGCGAAGACCGGTGAGATCATCGGACCCGTGAAGACCCAGTTCGGTTACCACATCATCAAGATCATCGATAAGGCTTCGGGCAAGACGCTGAACTACGACGAAGTCGAACTTCGCGTAAAAGCCGATCTTCAGCGCGAGATGGTCCAAAACTACGTCACGCAGCTTAAGAAAGCCGCAGCCGTCGCGATTGACGACAAGGGCATGAGCTCGATTCAGTAATTCTTACTCGGTAAAGTCTTTAGCCACGATTCCGTACTTCTCGAGCTTCCGGAGAAGGGTCTTCTTCGGAATGTTCGCGTGAAGCGCGGTCTGATTAATCCGGCCGTTGAAGGCCTTCAGTGCGGAGATCAGGAAGCGTTTTTCAAACTCTTCCTTGTTCGCCTGGAAGTCGAGCTTCGTGAAATCGAGCTTGAAGCCCGTTTCATCGAGGCCTCCTGCCAGGGCAAGCGCGCCGTTGGCGACCATCGCAATATCCATCTCGACATCGTCGTCCAGGGATTCCATCGCATCCGCGCTGTGAATGACTTTACCCAGGGTGAGTCCCTTAGAACGAGCGGAAGTCAGCACCGTTTCTGGGAGGGAATCCGCGGTGATCTCCTCGGAGGATTCGATCACGAAAGCGTGTTCGATCACGTTCTCGAGTTCGCGGATATTTCCTGGCCATTGGTGTGCCTTCATCGCATCCATCGCGTCGGCGGAGAGGCCCGAGATGTTCTTGCGATGCTGGGTATTGAACTTATCGACGAAGTACTTCACGAGATGATCGATATCGCTCTTCCGGTCCCGAAGCGGCGGAAGCTGAATCGGGAGAACGTTCAAGCGATAGAAGAGGTCCTCGCGGAACTCGTTCTTCTTGATCATCTCTTCGAGGTTACGGTTCGTCGCGGCGATGATCCGGACGTTCACTTCGATTTCGCGGTTCGATCCGATCGGCGTGAATTTCTTCTCCTGGAGGGCCCGGAGGAGCTTCACTTGCATTCCCATCGAGATATCGCCCATTTCGTCGAGGAAGAGCGTTCCGCCGTCGGCGTACTGGAACTTCCCGATTTTACGCGAATCTGCGCCGGTGAAAGCACCCTTCTCGTGACCGAAGAACTCACTTTCAATGAGGGTTTCCGGAATTGCCGAACAGTTGATCGTGACGAACCGGTTATCCTTGCGAGGAGAGTTGTGGTGGAGGGCCGCGGCCACGAGTTCCTTGCCCGTTCCGCTTTCGCCACGAATAAGCACCGCGGTTTCG
>JBBQMV010000272.1:0-3969 GCA_038329315.1 Bdellovibrionia bacterium
CGATCCGGGCCGTCCGTACCTTCAGAATTTCGTCGATGAGATGCGGGCGCGGGGTTATGGTGCGGAGCCGATTCTTATCCCCGGCCCGGAGAAGAAAGACGTCCTCGTCTTTGATTTTAGGCGCCTTGCGAACCACTGACGGCAATTGTTTGACGCGCGCATTTCGAGGTGACGCCCCGGATCGATTTTTTTAAGTCGGAATGCGGTTCCAACCGAATAACTAGTGATGTCCATTCGGTCGTGGCCGTTCATTTTCCTGATCATTGCCCGTCTTTTCTGCGTTCGCGCGAATGCGGGTGAGTTCGATTTTCGCGATCTCGAACGTCTGGTCGAAGGCCAACAAGTTTCAAGCCTGGAGGAAATCCTCGAGAAGCTGCCTCGGGAAATGCGTTCGAGATTCAATTTGATCGCAAACTCACGGTCGACCCGCCAGTTCGCCGATCGCACGAATCCGCGGGTGACTCTCGCGAACAGTGACGGAACTCTCGTTCTCGCATTCAACGGGAAGAAGGGTAGCACCGGGTACGGACAGCTCGAAGTGGTGCGATTCGACCAGGAATCGAAACAGTTCGAATTCAAACTCATCGATTTCGTAGGAGGCAAAGGGAGTATTAACCACAAGCCCGAGACTTGCTTCGCTTGTCATCGCGGTCGCCCGATTTGGAATACCTACCCGTTTTGGGCCGGCATGTTTGGCGAATCTCACCATTCGGTGGGTGCGGGCGAACTGGCCGACGTAACGCGATTCGTAGAAGCGGCGAATAGCGATCCGCTCTACCGTCACCTCGTATTCGAGGATGACGTCCTGAAGCAACTGCATGATAACAACGCCACGATGGGAGACCGCCTCGCTAGCTTGAACTACGAGCGAATTTTCCTCGAACTCAAGGCGCATCCGCACTGGCACCAGGTTTCCGATCTCATGGGGACTATCCTTCTCGACCGGAAACTTTACTATGGGAGCGGCGCTCTTACTTCCGTCGATTCTTATCTCGAACGGATCTCCGCGCTCGGCGTTCACGTCGATCGGGCTCATTTCGATACGAAATTAGCGACGATCTACGCCCAACTCGAAAAATATGATAAATTCGTATTCACTTCGGTCCTTTATCCAGAAACTTCTCGGAACACGGTCGGTACGTCTCAGGCAGTCGTAACTGCCCTCCTCGAGCTGATCACGGATAGTTACGGACTCCCGGGTCCCCGTGAATGGACCATTACTTTCAAGCGCGATAGTTACGCGCTCGTAAACTCCATGTACGGGCTGTTGGATCTTGGCCGATATTTTCCGCGCCCGTACTGCCGCTCACTATTGGACTAATTTCCGGTAGATCAGTGCCCTTGCGAAGCCGCGAGTAGCGGAGCGAGGAGGACGGTGATGGCATCTCGGCGGGAAGCCGATCCGGTCAGTCCCGCCCGAGTCGCTTCGAGTTCGCCGTACAGCTGTCCGAGTACTGCACGATCCGCTGGCGTCGCGCCCGCGAGAATCGTCGTCACTTGGGTCAGCTTGAGCTTCGAAACGTTCTTTTCGAAGTTCTTCCCACTCACGATCACGTCGTCGAGCATTTCTTGCTTCAGTTCCGAGAGGAGCGCCCCTTGGAGAAAACTCGAAGCGCGAGTGTCGCGAGTCGTAACTGCCGCCAGGAGCGACTTCGTTTTGTCGGAAGTCGCCTTCAGCACGATTTCTCCGATGAGGAGCGCGTTCGCGAGTCCGTCCACTCCGATTTCGGAAGCCGGATTCGAGAGGAGCACTTTCGTCGCTGCGGTCGTCGTCTTGAAGTCGTTCCGTTCGGAGAGCTTCATTCCGAGAAGATCGCGGGTCGGGTTCTTCTTCGCAAGCGTGATGGCCGCGGCGCCCATGTCGGTACTTGCGCCCTTAGCATTCATCCCGATGAGGAGGTGAGCACCCTTCGTGATCGCCGCTTTCAGAGAAGTGACCGTCGCGGTCTTGAAGCCGACGGATTCTGGAATCACAAGGAGCTTCGCCACGTAATGGTTCGCCGTCGTCGTGCTCATCGCACCTTCTTGGCGTTCGTCGTAGAGGTCGAGGCCGAGGGCCGCCGCCTTGCGGGCTTGCTGAGCCAGGGCCGTCGTTTCGGTCGTGTTTACGATCAAGACGCCCTTCGAAGTGGCGTTGTACGCGTAACGCTCGGCGGACTTCACGTTTAGCGCCCTCGAATCGTAGAGCGCATCGCCGACGCGAACTTCGACATGCAGGCCGACCTTATTCGGAGCCGGAGCGTCGTTATATCGGAAGGTCGTTTTTACTTCCTTCGCTTCGGCGCCTTTCAGCACTCCGAGCGAAATCGTGCCGACCGAAACCACGGCGTTCCCGTCGTCGGAAACGATGGTGACCGTCGCTTCGCCGAGGGCCGACTTCGTGGACGTATTTTTCACGACGATCCGGATCGAATTCTCCACATTCGGCAGAACCTTCGTCGGGAGTTCGACCGTCGTGAGAGAGAGCGTGCGACCGACGGTGAGATCGACCTTCGAGGAACCGAGGACTTGGCCGCCGGCCGTGAGAGTAACGGTCACGGATTCTTTCGCACCGATCGTCGCTTGGGGACGAACACGGATGGCATTCAGGCCGGTGAGAAGTATGTTCGAAACCGCCGGGAGAATCGGAAGGTTCGTCGTCGAGTGGGTGACTTCGAGGCCAGAGGTCGGAACCGAGAGTTCGACTTGGACGTCTCCGTTTGAGGGGATACGGCCGAAGTTCTTCACGGAGATATTCAGAAGAATATCTTCGCCCGGAACGTTTACTTTATCGCCGTTCGAATCGATCGACACCGCGCTTTGGAGTTGGAGAATCGCGCTGTTATCGTAGACGGCCTTTTTGGCTGCGTATGAAGCAGACTTCGCCGAAGCGTAGCTCGAAGCGTAGGCGGTCGAGTATCCCTTGGCGTCGCCTTCATTACGGCCACGATCGAGATCGGCTGCGTTCGCAGACGCCCGTCCGCTATCGAATGCGGTCTTGTACGCCACTTGGTAGGCGTCATTGTAGGTGCCGTTAAAGACGCGGTTGTATTCGGTTTGGTAAGCCGACGTGTATGCCGTTTTGTACGAGGAGTCGAGAGCCCGGCGGTAAGCCGAGTCTTCGGCCGTCGCGTAAACATTTTGGTAAGCGTAATTGTAGTCCGCAGTATAATCCGCACGAACCGAGCGATCGTAAGCGCCTTGGTACGTTTGGCGATAGGAACGGTCGTACGCGGCGGCGGCGGCCGACTTGTACTGGCCGTCGTACACTTGTTGGTAGATGTCGCGGTATGCGGCGTCGTACGCGCGGTCCATTTCAGGAATCGGGTAGCGTCCGCCGGCAGTAGTCGCGAACGCTTTCGCCGCCGCTGGATTCGCGAGTGCAAACGAGAGGAGGTTCGAACCGACGATTCCGTGCGCAGCGAGTGGAGCTGCCATCGGGATCGTTATCGCAGCGAGCTTCGCGCCGAGCGCCTCTTTGTCGGCTTGCTTCACGCCGTCTTCACGGCCCATCGTGGTGCCTTCGCGATTGCCTCGCGTTCTTCCGGTCTTCGTACCGTCGGTATAGCCGCGGTCGTAAGAACCATCCGCGTGTCCCGCGGTCGTTCCGGCAGCGAGACCGGCGTCTTCGCCTTTATTCGCGCCTTGGGATTGGCCTTGAGCGACCCCGTCGGCGTTCCCGATGCGAGCGCCTTCCGTCGAACCTTTGCTATTTCCGTCTTGGGTTCCCTTCATGGCTCCGTCGGTATTCCCGCGGGATTGGCCGTCGCGAGTTCCATTTGCCGTGGCAACTCGTGCGCCTTCTACACGACCGGCATCGGTACCTTCACGCCCGCCGGCGACGGCGCCATCGCGGTTACCCGCTTGGGTTCCGGCATCGGTGCCTTCGCGTCCGGCGGCATTCCGACCGTCGAGTTGGCCGTCGCGAGTCGCTTGGGCCAGGCCGTTTTGGAGATTGGTTTGAACTTGGGTTAATCGTGCCTTCGCTGT
>JBBQMV010000273.1:0-3954 GCA_038329315.1 Bdellovibrionia bacterium
CTGCTCTTCGACGACGGCACGGGGCCGTGGCGGAAAATGGTACTCACTCCGGTTTACGGAGCCGTGAATCTCGCGGCCGGTGCGGTAGAATCAGCCTACGGGATCGCCACGCTTCCGGTATCGCTCTTCAAAGCGATTACTGGGATCACGCGCCGAAAGCATGAAAAGGCCTTCGACGAATGGAAGGTGGAAAACAAACTCGCGCACTCCGTGAAAATCGGTGACCCGGAGGCGAAGAACTACCACCCGCCAGTGGAAAAGATCGGAATCGGAAGAATTAAGCGTGGGATCTCCGACGTCTTTAAATCGATTTACGAAGTCTTCACGCTGAAAGTTCGTTATCCGATCACGACGAACTGGACGGAGGAGGAGCGAGAGTTTTACCGCGGCCTCCAACAAAACGCGGCGCTGCTCGAATTCATGAAAACGGAATGGGATGCCGCGCCCCTCTTGATTCAGCGAGATGCCACGGACGAACCGAAGTACCCCGCTCCCGAAGCGTCGACCGCGACGCCCGCCGAAGAATCCCTCGCGCCGAATATCGCTCAACTCGAATAGGATAAGATGATTATGAAACGCTATGCACTCGCTTTCGCATTAGGGCTCCTCCCGACGCTCGCTTCCGCAGTGGACGTTCAGTGCGGCTCGCCGTTCACGGAATGTCGCCCGCTCGAATTTAAAACGACCGTGACCGAAGTTCGCCGCCGCATCGTCGACGGCAAAGGGGAGTGGTCTTCGATCACGAAAACCGTATCCGCGAACCTTCGGTCGGGCTACATCGCCGAAGCTTCGAACGTGCCCTTCAAAGGGAACCTGCTTTACTTCGAAGGTCTCGCGGACTCGATTCGAAATCACGCACCGTTTTTTTTGCGCCTCTCCGCCGAGGGTTACCGCGTGATCGCGTTCGACTATTTAGGCCAGGGTGGCTCCGAAGGTCTCATGGATGATACCCGCATCGCCGATATCCCGAAGATCGGCGATCTCGCGTGGAAGCGTTATGCGCGGGATCTCGCGCATTTTCCGACTCGTACCGTTATCGGATGGTCGACCGGCGCGCTTGCGGCCTACCGGGCGGCTGCGCAAAATCAAGTCGATCGAGTCGTCCTGATCGCGCCTGGCATCGGTCTGAAAAGTGTTTACCTGATTACTCAAAATACCCTGACGAGTGCTCGGTATTCGACGAAAGCGTCGAATCCGCATCTCGAGAAAATATCGCCACGGTCGCCGCTCCTCGTGATCGACTTCGCTTGTGACCTTCGAAACGTCGCCGCCAGCGCGCGGGGTGAATTTCTCGACGATCCGTCGTGCCTGAACCCTTTCGCGAAGACGCCGAAGTCCCCGTCGCCGGCGTGGGAGATCCCGGGCTCGATTCCCGGGCTCGTGCTACTTTCCGATCCGAAAGATAAGTACGTGAACTCCGAAACGACGCGCGGGATTATCGCTAGCCATTCCGTATTTGAGATCGAACAGTACGCCGGTGCGCTCCATGAAATCGATAATGAAAAAGACTCGATCCGTGAAAAGGCCTACTCCGACATCGTATCGTTCCTGAATCGTACGAATCGAAAGTGAGGGTTCCGTGTTAATGATCCGCGCTCGGCGATCTGCGTTTCAGTCCTTTTACGGCAATGGCGACCGTCCCGGAGGTCGTGCCGCCCGCGTTCGCGGCTAATACCGTGTAATTCGTCGAGAGGTTTACTGCAGTCGGAGTTCCGGCGATGATACCCGTCTTCGAATCTAGACTTAACCCCGCGGGAAGATTCGCCGGCTTTCCGTTCGGAAGGGGTGACAAGGAATATTTCGTGATCGCGCCGCCCTCCGAGGAGGGTTTCATGGGCGGTATCGCTCTTCCGAGGGTCGCAACGATTCCCTGGGTCGAATAGGCGAGATCTGTGGGGGCAGGAGTCTTTAAGTTAAACGATGCCGTCGATCCCAAAAGGGAAACGATAAGCGACGAAAAAGCGAATGCATTCATGATTTACCTCGGGTGATTCGCAAGGCTGAAACTTAATTCTAACCGGATCGAATCGTGGGTAAATATAATTTATTTAAAAAATACTTCATGCGCTTTTGACGGCGAAAGCGAAGGATCAGCGAATCCCTACGACGTAGGCGAGCCAGACTTCGCAGTCGTCTCCGTTTTCGACTTCGATGTACTCGGTCATCGTCTCGTCAGTCGGCCAGAGCACTTTCGTGTCACGAAAGCCGGCTTCGAGCAGGATCTCGCGGACTTCCCGGATTTCCCAGAGGCGCCAGTGGTACGTGAACGCGTCGGCCATCACGCGCCCGTTCGGCAGCTTGAAATGAATGGAGTAGTCGGCGAGCTTCGTCACCGGGTCGTAGGGGTGCTGCTCCCAGGTATATTTCACGCGGCCGATATCCGGGACCTTAACGTTCTCCGTGCCCGATCCCGGCGTGACGAACGCTTCGCCCCCGGCCATCTCGAGAAAGAACGTCCCCTTGGGCTCGAGCGAAGCGTACGCGGCCTTGGCGTAACGAAGCAGGTCCTTCCGTTCGTGGAAGATGAAGAACGAAAAATTATGGGCACCGATCACGTCGAACTTTTCACGAGTCGGCTGGAGTACGTTTTGGCGAACGAAGGTGACCTGATCTTGCTGGGCGGTCGTGAGCGCCGCCTTATTCACCCGGTCGGCATATTCCAGTGTCGTCACGTCGAGATCGAGTCCGAGCGCCCGATGGGTCGGCGACTTCTTCACCCAGTCGCACGAGATTCGCCCCGTGCCGCAGAAGTCTTCGCGCATCGACGTCGCTACTTTTCCCGTGAACCGTTTATGGAAGAGAGGAAGGTTGCGCATTTGCCAAGCCGAGCTCTGGACGGCGTTTTCGTAGAGTTTGAATTTTAAGTCAGTAGACGGCGCTCCGACTGGATTGGCAGGAGCCGGGACGGTTTTCGACCTGGACGGCGTTTTCTTCTTTTTCACAAAACCGTATCCCGCTTAAAGAACACATCATCCCGCGCCGGATAATCTACCGTGTAGTGCAGTCCACGCGATTCTTTCCGAAGCTGGGCGGAAGTCACGATGAGATCGGCGACGTCAATCAGGTTTCGGAGTTCGATCAGATCGCGAGTCAGGAGGTGCGACCAGTAGTAGTCGTTCACTTCTTCCTTTAATATTTCGAGGCGGCGCCGCGCGCGAGCGAGTCGATGATTCGACCGCACGATTCCGACGTAGTTCCATAGGATCGTACGAATTTCCACCCAGGTCGCTGCGATGTCGATTTGCTCCTCGACCTCGACCGCGTGTCCGACCGACCACTCCGGCAGGCCGTTCGGAAGGATGCGCTCGGCTTGGAGGTTCGCGAGTTCTTTGATCCCGTCGAGGTACGCGCGGTGGGCGAAGACGACGGCTTCGAGTAGCGAGTTCGAGGCGAGACGATTCGCGCCGTGAAGACCCGTGCAGGACGCTTCGCCAATCGCATAGAGCGCGGGAATCGTCGAGCGAGCATGTTCGTCGGTGAGGACTCCACCACAGGTATAGTGCGCGGCCGGAACGACCGGGATCGACTGTTTCGTGATGTCGACGCCATACTTCAAACATGTTTCGTAGATATTCGGGAAATGGGTGCGAAGTTTTTCTGGCGGAATCGCCCCGCAGTCGAGGAGAACGTGACGATCGCCCGTACGTTTCATCTCGAGGTCGATCCCGCGCGCGACGATGTCGCGCGGCGCGAGCGAACCGAGTTCGTGACTGCGGTCCATGAACGCGTCGCCGGCGAGATTCCGTAAAATGGCGCCTTCGCCCCGAAGCGCTTCGGTAATCAGAAACGTGCGCGCGGTCGGATGATAGAGGCACGTCGGGTGGAACTGGATGAATTCGAGGTTTGCGACCTTCGCGCCCGCCCGGTAGGCCATCGCGATTCCGTCGCCCGTCGCGGTGTCGGGATTCGAGGTGTAGAGGTAAACTTTTCCGGCGCCGCCGGTCGCGAGGATCG
>JBBQMV010000274.1:0-3950 GCA_038329315.1 Bdellovibrionia bacterium
TACTTCGATCAACTCGGCCCAGATTACGCCCGAAAAATTTCGCTCGGAAATCGAGCGCGCGGCGAAGGCAGAAAAACGGAAGCTCACCGAACTCGCGGTCCTCGGTGCACCGAACCTGACATTCCCGGGTGCGGACTACCTTAAAGGATGGGTTTTTCGCGTCGAAATGGCCGGCTCGGCGCCCGGCACCCGTTAGTGTGAATTCCAGCAGTTCGCCGGCTGGTCCCTAATCCATACCCAGTAACTCTGGTGGCTCGGGATGTTACCTTTGGCAACGAAGCCCCAGCCCCAGCCGTCGTGGAATTCCGCCATTCTCCAGCCTTCACCGAAGGACTGGCTGCAGATCGCGTCGGACGCCCGGACGGACGTCAGCCGTCTTCCCGAAATGTTCGGAACCGAGCGTACTTCGCCGGAAGCCCACTGCGAATACGGGTTCGCGAGAACGGGTGGAAGCGTCGGCGCCGGAATCCCGGCATCTTTATGGATACAGAGGAGGGCTCGGCTTTCGGAGCACGCCGTATCGCCTTGGTAAGCATTGCATTCGTGGTCTCCGTGGCATCCGACATGGATGTAACCTGCGGCGAGGCCCGGATTCCCTTGGTGGTTCCACGTCATCATGCGCGCGTTCGGGGAAGTCGCGGGATCGCCGGCATCCCCGGGCCGAATCGGAGGCGCTGGCGAAAGAACTGAAGGAGATGTCGATGGATCGTGTGCCGGATCGTGCGATGGATCGTGAGTCGGATGTACGATCACCGGCGTGAAGATCGGCGAAGGTGGGTGCTCCCCCGGATGCGACGGTGGAAGTGGAGTGCCCGGATTGTGGTAGCCCGGCGGAAATTTAATCGGCAGGCCCGACGGAGTCGGCGAAGGGATCGACTCGAGGACGATGAGATCGCAAAAATGAATCGGCGTCTTTTCCTCGATGATCGCGCAGGCGAGTTTCGCCTCCGGAATCGGGGGATAGCGAACCGCTGCGTGGAGGGGTTCCGCTTCGATGAAGGAATTGCTCATGAAATTCAGATTCAGCAGTACCGAAACGGGGTCGGAAGTCTTCGCGTCGTCGATTCGATGTTCGATCTTAGGGGTCAGAATAAGTTTTTCGAAAAAGCCTTTCAAACGGGTGACTTCGTCGGTGGTCAGTTTTCCGATTTCGGTCCCGAGCGTCGATGCGCCGGCCTTGCGGACCTGGACGTTTCCGTCGTCGAGAATCACGAGATCGGTCGGTTCGCACTGATCGTTCGGACAGAGGGTGCCGTAATTCGCCCAGCGGGTGAGAATGCTTCGGTCGAATGGCGCATTATCGCGAGAAACGTTTGGTTCGAAATCGACGAGCATTTCTTTCGCGGAATCGTAAATCGCCGATCCGCGAATTTGGGTCGCTCCATCGGCGCATTGCCAGTCGCGGGGCGGAGTGAGGGTGGACCCGACGGCGGTCGGCGCCTCGAGAACGGTCGCGGTGCAGACGTCACTGGAGTAGGCGAGATTCACGAGGATGTTTTCGTAGCGTATCCGGCTGGGCATGCTTATGCCGGGGCCACCGGCCATGGGCGCCTGAAGTGATTTTGAGGACGGCGCGAGTGCTCCGGCCTCGAAATTAACGTCGTTCATCGCTCGTGTTGCCGTCGCCGGATCGCGTGTGCTATCGCCGAGGGCGACTACCCGATCGGCCGAGGCGGTCCGATAGTGGAAATCAGGATTCACGACAAACCAAAAGGCGGCGGCGATCAAGGTCGCAGCGAAAATTTTATCCGGTTTCATTCAGTAGATAAGATTATCAATCCGAGCGGCTAGCTGTAATGGGTCAAATCCGACTCAGCCAGGGCGAGGATTGACTCCAGGCCGTACCCAGGCGAGCGTCCAGGCATGGATCCAAAGTCAATATTGCAGCCGCTCTGCGCCCAGGTCTTGCTCACGTTCAGCGTTTGGATCTGGATGTTCGCCCTTCGGTTGCCCGCCATCCAGCGCAGCGGGAAAGGCGCTCAGGCGCTGGCGAATGAGGATCAGGCCCGGGCGATTTTAGCGGGTACGGAAAATCCGTCCGATAATTTCGAGAACCTTTTCGAAATGCCCATTCTATTTTACGTCGGTATGCTCGTTCTGCTTACGACGGGAATGGCTGATTCACTCGATTTAAAACTCGCGTGGGGCTTCGTCGCGCTTCGCGCGATTCATAGCTTCATTCACTGCGCCTATAATAATGTCGGGCACCGCTTCGTCGCGTACGCCCTCTCGTGTTTCGTGCTGTTTGCGATCTGGATCCGAATCGGGATGATCGTCTTTAATTAAAGACCGAGCACTTCGGCGATATCCGCGGGCAGTGGATCTTCGAAACGAAGAACTTCTTTCGTCATCGGGTGGGGGAATTCCATTCGTGCGGAGTGGAGCGCCGGACGAGTGAATTTCAGTGCCGAATATTTCGCGCCGTATTTTCCGTCGCCGAGGAGCGGAAACCCCATCGCCGCGGCCTGGGCGCGGATTTGGTGAGACCGCCCGGTTTCGAGTCGGAACTCCGCAAGCGTGAGGGCGAGTCCGCCTTTGGCAGAAAAAGAACGAATCGGCTTCACGTGCAAGATCGCTTCTTTCGCGCCGGACGTTCCCGCGCGGACGACCGATGACGTGTTCGTCTTCTCGTCCTTTTTCAGGGTGTGTCGCCACTCGGCCTCCGCCTTCAGGTTCCCTTCGAGGAGCGCGTGGTAAACCCGCAGGAGTTCTCCGTCCTGGAGCGCTTTCGTCAACCGCTCCGCCGCCTTCGAACGCTTCGCGACAACCATGAGGCCGGAGGTAAACCGATCGAGCCGATGGACGAGTCCGACGTAATTTCGGCCGAAATGCGCGCGGCACCAATCGACGAGGTTCGCGTCACCCGTGATTTCGCCCTGGGACAGAAGTCCGGCGGGCTTCGAAATGACGATGAGGTGAGTGTCTTCAAAAATAATTTTTGGCTGCATTCCTTCTCCCATTCTTCTCGGTCTCGTGTGAAAATGAAAGGCAATGAAGGCCTACCTCGATCTACTCCGTCATGTGATGGAAAACGGTGTCGAGAAACACGACCGAACCGGTACCGGTACCCGCAGCATTTTCGGGCACCAGATGCGATTCGATCTTTCTCAGGGCTTTCCCCTGGTGACGACGAAAAAGGTCCACGTTCGTTCGATCTTTAACGAGCTTCTCTGGTTTCTCCGTGGCGATACGAACACTGCGTGCCTGAAAGAGCACGGCGTTTCGATTTGGGACGAATGGGCGGACGAAAACGGAAACCTCGGACCGGTCTACGGCGCTCAGTGGCGCTCGTGGAAGGGGGCTGACGGAAAAACGATCGACCAAATTACGAACGTGATCGAACAAATTAAAAAAAATCCCGATTCGCGGCGCCTGATCGTCAGCGCCTGGAACGTTGGCGAGCTCGATAAAATGGCGCTCCCGCCCTGCCATGCGTTCTTCCAGTTCTACGTCGTGAACGGAAAGCTTTCCTGCCAACTCTATCAGCGTTCGGCCGACCTCTTTTTAGGCGTACCGTTCAATATCGCGAGTTATGCGCTTCTGACCCACATGATCGCGATGGTTTGCGACCTAAAGGTCGGTGATTTCGTGCACACCCTTGGCGACACCCATATCTATTCGAATCATTTCGACCAAGTGAAGCTCCAGCTCTCGCGAGAGATGCGCCCGCTTCCGAAAATCAATATGAACCGCGCCCTCGAACGCGGCGTGAAAACGGTTTTCGACTTCGAGTACGAAGATTTCGAAATCGTCGGCTACGATCCGCATCCGGGGATCAAGGCGCCGGTGGCAATTTGAGCGCTACGCTCAACCAGAAGTCGATGATTTCGTTGATCGCGGCGGTTTCTAAAAACGGAGTCATCGGGACCGATCAAAAACTCCCGTGGCACCTCCCCGAAGATTTTAAACGCTTCAAGGAAATCACCTACGGGGCGCCGGTCGTGATGGGT
>JBBQMV010000275.1:0-3941 GCA_038329315.1 Bdellovibrionia bacterium
GCCTTCATCGCGAAATGGTGAAGGATACTCCCCGGAACCCCGAAGTTCCAAGCCACGGGCATCGTCGGATCGCCTTCCGGCGCCGCAGGATAATCGAAGATGCCCTTCGGGATCACCTGCTCGGGAGCACCCCAGCGGTGACGATACCAGTCGTGCGCGGACGCGAAGTAGTCGAGCCAGTACGAAAGCGGATATTTCACCAGAACCGGGATAAGGAGGACCCCACCGATCGCCGCCCCGATCAAAATCGTTCGAACGGGATTCTTCTCCCGAAACGAACGGAAAATCGCCACGCCGAACGTCGGGCGGAAAAATACCGATGCCGCTTGGAAAAAAGAGGTGAGCGCCGCGCGGGGCGGAAACACCGCTAACGTGAGGAGAAGCGCAAAGTAAGAATACTGCTGCCCGCGCTCGACGTGAAACTGCCAGAGCGCGGAGAGCGAATAGATGCCCGTCACGAAAAGAACCGGCCCGAGCTCCGCCCGAAGCTGGAAACCGATCCAGGCCGCCACCGCGAAGAGCGCGAGCCAGTTCAAGACGAAATTCCCAGTCTTTTGGGCCGAATACGGGAGATCGGCGAAGAGGCTATGGAACCAGAGGGTCGTCGGCGGCGACGTCATCCGGGTATACTTCACGGTCTTTTCGTCAGACGGATCCAGCAGCGTTTCGGGAAAGGACGGATCCCATTTGAAAGTGTACGGATTATATCCGAGGTTCGCCTGGCGCGCGGCCACGACTCGGTTTCGGAAATCGACCATGCCGGTCTTTCCCGCGACTTCGATGCTACGCGCGAGCCCTAAGACGATGAACGTGACGCCGACGAATCCGAGGAGACCCGAGAGCGTCCGGTTCATTTCGCGGCGAGCGCTTTCACTTCTTTTTCGAGCGTCTCGAGCATGTACTGGATCATCGGGGCCGTAAGCCCCGGATGGACTCCGAGCCAGAACGTCTTCGTCATCACGCGGTCCGTATTCGCGAGATCACCCACGACGCGGTAGTCGACGCCCGCATAGGCCGGCTGCTTCGTGAGATTTCCCGCGAAAAGCAGGCGCGTGCCGATCTTCTTCGCTTCTAAATTCCGCGTGAGCTTATCGCGATCGATTTCGTCCGCGGCGTGCATCGGGAAGCCGAACCACGACGGATTCGTGTTCGACGTCGGCTCGACCGGAGTGAGGTACTTCGAAAGTATCGGCGACGCCTTCACGCCGTCGTAGAGCGATTTCCAATTCTTCCGGCGCGCCTCGACGAACTGCGGAAGTTTCTTTAACTGCGAAACGCCGAGGGCCGCCTGCATGTCGGTCACCTTTAAATTATAGCCGATGTGGGAGTAGGTATATTTATGGTCGTAGCCGCACGGGAGCTGGCCTAACTGCCAATCGAAGCGCTTTTTACAGGTGTTATCGACGCCCGGCTCGCACCAGCAGTCGCGTCCCCAGTCGCGCATACTCTCCGCGATCAGCTTCCATTTTCCGTCCGACGGAATAACCGCGCCGCCTTCGCCGGTCGTGATGTGGTGGGCGGGGTAAAAACTCAGCGTCGCGAAATCGCCGAACGATCCGACCGGGCGATCGTTCACCGTCGCACCGAGCGCGTCGCAGCAGTCCTCGATCAGGTAGAGACCTTCTTTTTTGCACCACTCGGAAATGAGGTCGGAGCGAAACGGATTCCCGAGGGTGTGCGCGATGATGACCGCTTTCGTCTTCGCGGACCTCGCGCTCGCGATCGTTTCCGGAAGGGCATTCAGCGTTTTTAGATCGATATCGATGAAGACGGGCTTCCACCCGTTCTGAACGATCGGATTCACGGTCGTCGGAAAACCCGCGGCCAGCGTAATCACTTCGTCGCCGGGCTTGAGCGGTTCGCGTTTAAATTCTTTCGCCTTCGGGGAACCGAGGGCAGAGACGGCGATCAGGTTCGCGCTCGAACCGCTATTGACGAGCAGCGCGCCGACCTTCCGGTCGAAATGTTTCGGGAGGGCAGCTTCGAACTCGCGGCCGTAACGGCCGGTGGTGAGCCACATGTCTAAGCTCGAATCGATGAGCGCTTCGAGATCCGAGGCGTCCATCGTCTTCGCAGTGACGGGAATATAGGTTTGGCCCGCGATGAATTCCTTTTTCGGCTGGGAATTGAAATAGTCACGGGCGCCGGCGAGGATTTGGGAACGTTCCATAAGATTAAGATTGTGCCTTCCTGCGGCATTCACTAAAGATCGTAGGGGTATGGACCTACGCGGATACTATTCGGGCAAGAGAGTTTTAATCACGGGGAACACCGGATTTAAAGGAACTTGGCTCGCGATGTGGCTTGAAAGTCTCGGTGCCGTGGTGGGCGGAATTTCGAAGGACGTTCCGACGAAACAGTCCGCTTTCGAAGATCTCGGCGGAAATGCGCGCTTTCCGACTGCGTTCGCGGATATTCGCGATGCCGAGCTAACGACGCGGGAAGTTAAAAAGTTCAAGCCGGACCTCGTTTTTCACCTCGCCGCCCAGTCGCTCGTCCGCCCTTCTTACGCAAACCCCGTCGAAACCTGGGGCACGAACGTGATGGGCACCCTTCACGTCTTAGAGGCCATCCGCCAGACGCCATCGGTGGCGGCGGTCGCCGTGATCTCGAGCGACAAGTGCTACGAAAACCTCGAGAGGGACATTCCGTACCGCGAGACCGACCGCCTCGGCGGAAAAGATCCGTACAGCGCCTCGAAAGCCGGAACCGAAATCGTGTTCAAGAGTCATTTCGAGTCCTTCTTCCGCGCGCCCGGTTCCGCGAAAGTTTTATCCTTCCGCGCCGGTAACGTCATCGGCGGGGGGGACTGGGCGATCGACCGGATCATCCCCGACTGCATCCGCGCGGTTCGCGCTGGCGAAAAGGCCGTGATCCGGAATCCCTCGGCGACCCGTCCTTGGCAGCACGTGCTCGAGCCGCTCGGAGGTTACCTCCTCGGAATCGCGCACGCGGGAACGGATTTGACGCGGAACTGGACCGGCGAAAGTTTTAACTTCGGCCCGTCTTCGGAAAATTCGAAATCGGTCGGCGAACTCGTCGCGGCGATGGAGAAAAATCTTCCCGGATTTTCTTATACGCTCGATGCGCCGAAAGGCGCCGCCCTCCACGAAGCGAAGTTTTTGAAGGTCGATTCGACGAAGGCCGGCGAGTGGATGGGCTGGAAACCGACGCTCGCATTCGCGGATACCGTGAAGTGGACCGCCGAAGGTTACTCCGGCGATTTTCGGAAGCACGTCGAAGGAAAAATATCCGAGTTCGCCTCCCGAATCGAGGGCGCGGGCTTCGCGCGCTGGTGATGGCGAACTTTGATGTCACCCTCATCCAAGAATTTCGTCCGTTTAGCGATGCCCGGGGAACGTTCCAGAAAATTTTCCGTTCGGATTCGCTCGCAAAACACGGGTTCGACGGGGCTTTTCGCGAGTCCTTCATTTCGTATTCCGAACCGGGCGTCGTTCGCGGAATGCACTTCCAGCTCCCGCCCGCCGATCACTGGAAACTTGTTTCCTGTGTCGCCGGTGAAATCGTCGACCTCTGCGTCGATCTTCGGTCGGGGAGTCTCGGAAAATTTTTCGCGTTCGACCTTTCGGCAGCGAACGGACATTCGCTGCTAATCCCTCCGGGATTCGCGCACGGCTTCGCGACGAAAGGAGCCGCACCTGCGGGCGTCCTCTATCTGACGTCGACGGAGCACGATCCGAAATGCGACGCCGGAATCCACTTCGAATCCCTCGGATTCGACTGGGCGAAGGTCGTCGGTCGTTCGGACTTCGTCGTTTCGGACCGCGACCGCGCGTTTCCGAAACTCTCGGAGTTTAAATCGCCATGGTAAAGGGAGCGTCGAAAAACCTGAGCGGCAAGACGATTTGGGTGACGGGCTCGACGGGGTTTCTCGGTCGGAATTTTTTAGCGACGTGGTCGAAACGACTCCCCGGAGTAAC
>JBBQMV010000276.1:0-3930 GCA_038329315.1 Bdellovibrionia bacterium
GCCCAAGCGGCAATTACACGCCTCCACGCGGATCCGCCGCTCTATCTGATTTCGAAACGGACTCGCCCCCCCTCTCCCGGAGGACGGACCGTTTTTTTCTCGTTCGCGATTCTCATTTCGTCGATTCTCGGCGGCGCCGGCGTATCGCTCATGATCCTTTTCCGCTCACTTCGGATCAAGGCGGAGCTGGCCGACCACGTGATCGCGGAACTTCAGGCTGGAAATCTAAAGGCGCGGTTTCCGATCGACCGCTTGGATGAAATCGGCCAGACCATGGTTCGGTTTAACCGGATGGCCGACGAAATCGAACGTCTCGTCGAACGCTTAAAAACGACGGAGCAAGCTCGGATGCAGCTGCTTCAAGAACTCGGGCACGACCTCCGTACTCCGGTGGCTTCCCTAAAAAACATACTCGAAACACTCGCGACGAAGGGCCAAACGCTCGACCCGAAAGTCGGGCGTGAACTCATGGATCTCTCACGCAGCGAAGTCGATTACTTCGAGCGCCTGATCGAAGACCTGCTCGTTCTCGCCCAAATTGGCGAACCGAATTATACGTGCGTGCGCGAGCCGACGGATCTTTCTTCGCTGGTCGAAGAAGAGGCCGAACTTTTGCTTTCCCGCCGCAGTTCCGGAGAAAATCAGCGGAAAATCGACGTTGCCCACACCGATACGCCCGTCCAGGTTTCCGGGGATGCGCACCTCCTTCGTCGAGCGGTCCGAAATGCGCTCGAGAACGCCTTCGATTTCTCGAAGAAAGATATCATCGTCGAATTCGGGCAAGACGGTCCGGGCCTCGCGATACTCGAAGTGCGCGACGACGGACCCGGATTCACGCCCGAGCAGCTCGCGAAATTCGGCGAACGGCGCATGACCCGCGCATTCGGCCAGAACCGCGGGGAAGGCAGAATTTCGATCGGGCTTGGTTCGGTGATTATGAAGACGATCCTCGATATTCATCGCGGATCGCTGGTTGCCGAAAACTGGACGGTTGCCGACGGCAGCCGTGGCGGCGCGCGCGTGATTTTACGGGTTCCGGCGGCATAGGACATCCCTAGCCCTGCGGGCCGGGTCCACGATCCTTCCGCCATTGTTTCGGGTTATTCCACTGTCCACGCACAGCTCTCGGGTAATTTCGCACCATTCGATTCACTCCTGGATCGAATGAAAGGAAGCCCATGAAGAACCAGAAGCCCTTGGTCACTCTCACGCTCTCCGTCCTTACCCTCACCCTCCTCGCTCTGCCTTCCGCGTCGTTCGCTGCGACCCGGGCCGAGTGTGCAGCGGTGAAACCCACCGCCGACAAAACGAAGCTGATTCAAGCCGCGTTTCTCGATTCTGAAAAAGAAAGTATTCCTCTCCAGGCTGATCTGAAACTCGCGACTCTCGAAGAGAATAAACTCGTCACGAGTGTGGATGCGACTTTCGACGCCGCCCAAGCCGCAAGCGCGAAAACCGCCGACGCCCGAGCGAAGCTCGCCGCGTTGAAAATGAAGCTGCGGAACACGATTCTCTACTCGAT
The DNA here is from genome assembly GCA_038329315.1 of Bdellovibrionia bacterium. Lineage (GTDB taxonomy): Bacteria > Bdellovibrionota > UBA1018 > UBA1018 > UBA1018 > JACMQW01. The sequence goes on from JBBQMV010000276.1 coordinate 1,523, forward strand.
TTCGGCGCCTGAAAATCGGACGCTCGCCGACCAGTGCTTTAGCCGAGGAGAAGCTGATTCCCGCCGCATGTCCCGGGAACGAGAACGCTCTCGGAATTCGCGCGGACGAAATCGCGGACGTCGTAACGGGCCTGGGAGTTCCACGCCGGTAGGCACGACGCCGGACCCGACGGCTCCCATTGCCACCACGCCTACGGATGGAACTGATCCGACTGCGGTCATTCCCGACGCCGGCCAATAATTTGCTGACTTATGACTCGGTTTTAGAAATCAAATAAAAACCCGGTTCGCGTGTGCGCGCGGACCGGGTTCGTTTAGAGACCGAGTTCTCGCTGGAAGTTCGGTGATTGGGCGGCGGGTAGGGTTTCTGGATCCTAATTTCTGGATCCTAATTTCTGGATCCTAATTTCTGGATCCTAATTTTATTTTTCTAAATTTTAAAAACCGTTTTGTGATAAAATATCACTCAGGACGCGCGACCTTTATTTTCGGAACTGTGTAGTTTGGTTTTTCTTCCGAAAGATACACAATGACCTCGCTCCGCCTCCTGCCGAATATTGAGCTACTCCGTGCAACCTCCCAACTGGCCTACGAAGAGAGACGCATCACGCTCGCGGTACTGACGCACTTCCGCGAAATCGAGCGGCGAAAGGCCTACTCGGATTTAGGATTTAAGTCGCTTTTCGAATATGCCGTGACCCACCTCCGTTATTCTGAAGGTTCGGCCTCGCGCCGAATTGCCGCCATGCACGCCTTGAAGGAACAACCGGAGCTTGCCGAAAAAATTCAAGGCGGCAAAGCAAGCGTGACCTCAATTGCGCGCATCCACACCGTGCTTCGCCGAGATGAGAAACTTTCCGGAGAAAAGCGGTCGACCACTGAAAAGAAGGACGTCTTCCAAACCCTCAGCGCACTTCCTTCAAAGGAGCTTGAAAGGAAGTTGTTCGAACTCGCTCCACAAGGCGCAATCCGTGAAGTCGTCCGTCCCGTTGCCGCCAACCTACACGAATTGAAAATATTCCTGAATTCGGAGGAACTCGCGGCGCTCGACGAGCTGAAAGGCCTTTATGCGCACTCGCTAAAAGATTCGGGAAGCTATTCCGAGATCTTTCGAAAACTCATCGAAATCGGGAAATTGCATCAAAGCCAAATTTTTCGAAGACCTTCTAGCCGACTTTCTTCAGGACGAAAACCTTCAGGGCAAAGTGCTTCGCGTTCAGTGGGACAGGAACGCACTTCTTCTCCGCAAACGAAGCTGAAACCTGTTGCCTCCCCACTCACTGAGTCTGGAGACACGGCTTCGCCGCATCCAAACGCTCGACGCGATGCTTCGCCGTTAGCGGGGGAGAACCGAACTCCTTCGCCACCTAAATCAAAACGAAGGCTAACTGCCACAGTACGCAGATCCGTCTTCATTCGCGCCCGTTTTCGATGTGAATTCTTCGATTCGAACGGCAAGCGCTGCGATTCCAACCACCACTTACAGATCGAACATCGAACGCCGTACGCGCTGGGCGGGTCCAGCGACCTCAAAAACCTCGAGCTTCTCTGTCGAGACCACAATTTGATCCGAGGCATTCGAGCCTTCGGACCCAAAAAAATGCGAAGGACTTAAGCCTTCAGCGCGTCTTGAAGTTCACCGCGTTCGAACATTTCGGTCACGATGTCACAACCGCCGACGAATTGGCCATTGATGAAAATTTGCGGAACGGTCGGCCACTTCGTGAAGTCTTCGAGCGCTTCCCAGAGTGGGTCATCTGCGAGGACGTCGACGCCGACGAGATCCGTCGCGCCCGCTGCCTTCAGAGTTTGGACCGCGCGCGAAGAGAATCCGCACTGCGGGAACTGGGGCGTGCCCTTCATGAAGATCACGACCTTCGACGACTTAACCTTTTCTTCGATCTTCGAAACGAGTGGGTGGGCCATGGTGTTTATTCTCCGATGTATTTTTTGTATTGGGCCGGGCTGAACGTTCGCATCGTCAACGCGTGAACTTCGCCCGAATCGATTTCGGTTTGGAGCGAACCCATGACCATGCGGTGTTGTTCCATCATCATTTTTCCTTCGAATGAAGGCGAGATGATGATCGCTTGATAGTGGTCCATCGTACCGGTGAGGTCGATGATTTCCGCTTCGGTCCCGGCACCCAGTTTTTCTTGGATGCGGATCTTTACTTGGTCAGGGGTCATATGGCCTGGTTCGTAACCGAAATGGGCCTAAAACCCAAGTGGAAAGCCCTTATTCGGCCGCTGGCGTGCCGTAGTACGCCTTCTCCGCTTCGGGAGCAGACGCCGCGGCGGCCCCGTGGTCCACCACGAGCTGCGCCGTATGCTCAGGCGTTGGCGGGGCAGGATCGTCCGCGCTGGCTGGCATGCGACGCTTCTCGTACCGAGTTAAATCGATCGACA
>JBBQMV010000277.1:0-3882 GCA_038329315.1 Bdellovibrionia bacterium
CGCGTCTTGCGTCTGAAGCAGAAATTGGTAGAGGGCGTACGGGGAGGTTTTTTCGGCAGAGAGCCACACCGTGCCCGTTTCGCTCTTTCCGAATTTCGTTCCGTCGGCCTTCATCACGAGCGGCATCGTGAGGCCGAAGGCGGCGTCCTTTAACTCGTCCTCGCTTTTTTTCTCGCGATGCGCGCGCATCCGTCGGATGAGTTCGATGCCAGCGGTGATATTTCCCCACTGGTCGGAGCCGCCGATTTGGAGATTACAGCCTTGCTTCTCGTTCAGGTGAACGAAGTCGTAGGCCTGGAGAAGCATGTACGAGAATTCGGTATAGGAGATTCCGTGTTCACGGTCTTCGAGCCGGGCCCGTACGGATTCCTTCGCCATCATGTGGTTCACGGTGAAATGCTTGCCGACGTCGCGGAGGAACGTGAGGTAGGACATGCCGAACCAATCGAAATTATTCATCACGACGGCCGGATTCGGTCCGTCGAGTTTGAGGAAACGGCCGACGACACCCTTTATTCCGTTCACGTTCTTCTGGAGGTCGACCTCGGACAGAAACGAGCGTTCGGCGGACTTCCCGCTCGGGTCGCCGATCATGCCGGTGGCGCCGCCGACGACGGCGATGACGCGGTGGCCGGCGTCTTGGAACCGGCGAAGGGTGAGGAGCGGAAGAAGGCTGCCGACGTGGAGGGAGTCTGCGGTCGGGTCGAATCCGCAATAAAGCGTAAGCTTCTTCGCGGCGAGTTCCTTCGGGAGGTCCGGCGAGGTGGTCTGTTTAACGAGGCCGCGGAATTCGAGATCTTGAAAGAGCGAAACGGAAGTCATACGTCGGATTGTAGCCGCAAAAAGAAAGGGACCGAAGCGAAAAGCCTCGGTCCCTTTCTTGTCGATGGGGAAGTAGAAGATTAAGCGCCGGCCTTGGCGGCTTTCGCGGCTTGGTGCTTTTCTTTCTTTGCTTTGCACGCCGTGACTTGGTCGGCGGTTACCGAAACGCCCGGTACGGTTTCACCGGCCATGATCTTTTTCATGCAGTCGATGTAGAGCCCTTTGTTGTCTTTTTTATGGCCACCCTTGGTGAAGCCACCGGCTTCGCAAGCGGCTTTGATGTCTTTGCAAGGGCTCGTGCCGGCGCTTGCCGAGAATGCGACGAGGGAGGAAGCGAGTACGAGGACGGAAAGGATCGAAAGGCGGGTATTGTTTTTCATATGATTGAGGCTCCTATGAACAAGACTACGTGTGCATTTCGAAATAACAATCCTGTGAATTGCTACAGTCCTACGAATTGATAACCTTCGGTAAAGGCTGCACATTAATACCGCTAAATGTGGAAGCTGTTCCATTCTGCAACAGCTTCGGGCCGTTAAAGAAGGGCTTCGCTTCGCGGTTCGCTCGAGAAGGAGCTCAGTCCGGGTGAAAATGGAATCTTTCCGCGATCGATCGTGAACCCGTACTCTTCCCAAGCCTGAAAACCACCGTCGATCTCCATCACCGGAAATCCGGCCCTCGCGAAAGGAACTGCCGCGCGCGCGGTGAGGTGGCAAACCGGCGTGTAACCGTAGAGTAAATTGAGCCGGTCTGGGGTGAGACCTTCGTGGCTGGACCAGCGTTCTTCCGGAAGATTCACCGCGCCCGGAAGGTGTCCGTGCACGAAGTCTTCGGGGCGGCGAAGATCGATCAAATTGAAGTCCGTCCCGGCGTGACGACCGTGAGCGATCGCGGCTTCGAGCTCTGCGGGGCCGGTCGAAAAGGCGGCTTTGGCCTCGAAATAACGAGCGGCGGCTTGGGGGTCAATCGTGCGTACGTCGAGGTCCATATCGATTCTCCTCACCGGTCTACGGATTCAAGTTTGGAGATTCAAGTTTGGTGCCTCAAGGAGCGGGGAGAAATACCTCGTTCAGGAAGGCGATTGACTCTTCCCATCGGGTTCCCTAAAAATGGACTATGAAAAAACTCTTAGGGTCGCTCTTCGTCGTAGGGCTTGCGTTCGCGCTCCAAGCTACGGCTGCGGGCACCCCTTCTCGCGGAAAAATTCAGAATCAAGAGTTCACCTTCGGTGGAAATTACCGCAAGTTCGACTATGTCGAAGGCGATAACCTCGACAGTGAAACGGGAAACATGCCCGGCTTCCAGCTCGGATACCAAATCGAGCTCGAGAAGTTTTACGCCGCTGCCGATCTCACGATCGTTTCGAGCCACACGACCTATAACGGGAGCGATCAGAGCGGAAAGATTCCGGTCACGAGCAGTACGGTGACCCAGTTGATCGAGTTCGAGGCGAACGCCGGGATGCCACTGACGCCTCCGGGCCCGTTCTTGGTCAAGGGTTACACCGGACTCGGCTATCACTACTGGCGCCGGGGCGATGCGGGCGTGACGAACGGCGTTTCTTCCTACCGAGAAGACTATAGTTGGCTAGTATTGCCGCTCGGACTTCGGTTTGAACAAAACTTCTCCGATTCCTTCAAGATCAGCCTCGACGTCGCCGCCCGTCTCGCGGCGGGTGGACAGCTTGATGTGAAACTCTCACAAATCGGCAACTACCAAGACGCGAGCCTCAATCTCGGCGCGAAGGTGGGCTACAAAATCCAACTTCCGATTGATGTGAAGCTCGCTCCGTCAGTGCATCTCATCGTGACGCCGTTCTACGAGTATTCGGAGATTGGCGAGAGCGATTCGACGGAACTCCTCAGGGCGGACGGATCCGCGACGGGTACGGCGATTCTCGAGCCGCGGAGTCGCACGAAGCAAACCGGCGGGACGTTGGTTCTCGGCTATATACTCTGATTCTCGTTAAAGCGCCGGCGGGGCGATCCAGAGCACGTCGGTGACGCCCGCTTCGCGATTCGCGAAACGCGAAGCTACGAAGAAATAGTCGCTCAAGCGATTCACATACTCGAGGACGACCGGACGAAGCGGTTCCGCGCGGTGAAGTACGACGAGCTCGCGCTCTGCGCGGCGGCAAACCGTGCGGGCGACGTGAAGGTGGGCGGCCGTGGCGGTTCCGCCCGGTAAAATGAAATGGGTGAGGGGCGCGAGCGCCTTTTCCATCGAGTCGATCTCCATTTCGAGACGTGAAACATCGGTGGTGTCGATGAGGGCGACGGAGACTTTCTTCCCAGGCGGGGTCGCCAGCTCGGCGCCGAGCTGGAAAAGCTCGCCTTGGATGCGGCGAATTCGTTCTCCGAACTGGGCCGGTGGCGAAATTAGACCGAGTGCAGCATTCAATTCGTCGAGGGTGCCGTAGGCTTGGATCCGAAGGTGGTCTTTCGGTACCCGATCCCCGCCGAATAGGCCGGTTTCGCCTTGGTCGCCCTTTTTCGTATAGATCTTCATTCTTCCGGAAACTTAGCCGTCTTCGGGGGCATCCCGCAAGAGGCTTGACCGAGCGGGCGAGTCCGGCTATTCCAATATTCGTTCAAGCCGGATGCGGGAATAGCTCAGTTGGCTAGAGCGCCACGTTGCCAACGTGGAGGTCGAGGGTTCGAGCCCCTTTTCCCGCTCCATTTTTTGCCCCTTTCTCACCGCCGAATCATTAGCGGGAAAGGGGGCGGCCGCGCCGGCCTAGTTCGCTTCGTAACCGAGATTCAGTTTCGGTAGCACCGTCGGCACGAACCGATCATCGATCGGCGTCGCGTATGATTTGTGCGACCAGAATCCGCCGTTTAGCCCCGCGGTGAAAGTCGCGCGCGTGGCGCCTAGGTAAAACTCGTATCCTCCGAAAAACTCGTGCGAGAGGGAATAACCCTCGTGAACCGACCCCGACGGATCGGTGAGGCGATCGTGGGCTAACCACGCGTTGTATTCGGCGACGGTCGACGTGTGAAAGAGGTACTGCTTCGTGCCGAGAATGAGGGCGTTCGAGTTCATCGTGCCCGGACTGATTTT
>JBBQMV010000278.1:0-3870 GCA_038329315.1 Bdellovibrionia bacterium
ATCAAGGTCCGCCTCACCTACGACCGCGACGCCGACCCGACACTGGTCTCTTCGATCTCGGATGCGGCCGTCGAACTCGCGAAGCGCCTGAAGCGCGAAGACAAGAGCGTCCGCGACGTCGACATCGCATTCGACCGAGAAGTCGTTCGCCGCGAGGAGTGAGGGAACGCGCTTGAGCAACCTCACTGCCACTGCCTTCCACACCGCCCTCACATTGTTTTTGGATGCCCGAAAGATCGACCGCGGTTCCGCCGCGCCGACGATCGAAGCGTACCGGAGCGACCTCGAGCAACTCGCGGCGACCCTCCCGAAACTCGGAGACACCGAACTCACCGCCATCACGTCCGACGACCTTCATCGGTTCTTGAAAAAACTCCACGTCGCGAAAACGAAGCCGGCCTCGGTCGCGCGTAAAGTTTCCGCGATTCGCCAGTTCTTTAAATTCGGAATGCTCGAACTCGGCTTGGAGGCCAACCCCGCCGATTCCCTGAAGTCGCCGGCCCAGTCGAAGCGCCTCCCGAAATTTCTCACCCACGAAGCCGTGGAAAAGCTCCTCGTCGCCACTCGCCAGGGACTTCCTTATCCCGAGGCTTTTCGCGAAGCCCAAATTCTGCGCGACCGAGCGATGGTCATTCTCCTCTACGCCACCGGCCTTCGGGTCTCCGAACTCGTCGGACTCACGCTTCACGAAATCGATCTGCCACTCGCGTATGTCCGCGTGATCGGAAAGGGCGGGAAAGAACGGATCGTTCCGTATGCCACGGCCGCAGGCCTTGCCCTCACCGAATACCTCGAAAAAGGTCGGCCCGAACTCGTGAAGGAACGGCTTCGCCACGGCAAGCAAACCGCCGAGCTTTTCGTCAGTCGCCGGGGTGAAGGGCTCACCCGCCAGTCATTTTGGGGAACTCTGAAAGACCTCGCCCACCTCGCCGGGATCGAGGAAGAAATTTCTCCCCACCGCCTTCGACATTCGTTCGCGACCCACCTCCTCCAAGCCGGAATGGGACTCCGGTCACTCCAAACTCTGCTGGGACATTCGGATCTCGCGACGACCCAGATCTACACCCACGTCACCCCGGAGCACCTGATGGACCTTCATAAGAAGTTCCATCCGCGGGGCGGCAAGTCGTAGGGTCGCGCGCCGTATAGCGTATTGCTCTCCCGGGCGGGGCGTGCGATTTTCGGGGAAATGGATAACTCTTTCAACGAACGCGTCCAGCAGATGCTGATTCAGATCGTCCCGTTCTTCATGGCGATCGTGTTTCACGAAGTCGGCCACGGATTTATCGCGAAGCAGTGGGGGGATAAAACGGCATCCGACGCCGGCCGCCTCACCTTGAATCCCCTCGTCCATATCGATCCGATCGGTACGGTTCTCATTCCAGTGGTCAATATGGTGACCGGTATTCCACTCCTTTTCGGATGGGCAAAGCCGGTGCCGATTAACCCGACGCGCTTTCGGAAGTATCGCCAAGGACTTTTCTGGGTGGCCCTCGCCGGCCCCGCGACGAACGTCATCATGGCGTTCCTGTCCGCGCTCTTCCTCTGCGCGTTTGTGAAGTGGGCGCCTGAAGATTTCGCGCTCTATCGCCCGATCGCGATGATGGCGGCCGTCGGAATCCAAATTAACTTCGTACTCGCGCTCTTCAATCTCTTCCCGCTCCCGCCGCTCGACGGCGGAAAAATTCTCGAAAGCTTTCTCAGCTACAACGCGACCCAAGTCCTGCGGAGCGTGGAACGCTATTCGTTTTTCATCTTGCTCGCGCTGCTTTGGTCGGGCGCCTTTTCCGTGATCGAACGACCGGTCACTTTCATGACCCATCTCGCGATGGGCATCGGCCAGATGGTCTTTAACGTTAACCTCTAATTCTTAACCTCTAAGTGACCTAGGTACTGGTGATGACCGCTCCCAAGAAAATCATGCTCTCGGCCGTCCAACCCTCGAATCGACTCACGATCGGGAACTACGTCGGCGCCGTAATGAACTGGGCGAAAATGCAGGCGGATTACGACTGCATTTTCTTCGCGGTCGATCTCCATGCGATCAGCGATGCGCGCGGGTCGGTCGAGCTTCGCCGCCAAACCTACCAAGCGCTCGCGACCTACATCGCCTGCGGCCTCGATCCCGTAAACTCGACGCTCTTCGCGCAGTCGCACGTGCCGGAACACGCGGAACTCGCGTGGATCCTCACCTGCCACGCGACCATGGGCGAAGTTTCGCGGATGACTCAGTATAAGGATAAATCCGCGAAGCACGGCGACTCGATCCCGATGGGTCTTTTCGCGTATCCGGTCTTGATGGCCGCGGATATTCTCCTCTACCAAACGAATCTCGTGCCGGTCGGCGCGGATCAGAAGCAGCACATCGAACTGACCCGCGATCTCGCGATTCGGATGAACAACCACTATACGCCGGGTTGGGACTCGAAGGATGCCGCGAAGGCGGCCGCTGCCGGTGCACTTTTCACGTTGCCGGAACCGTGGATTCCGAAAATCGGCGGAAAAATTCTCAGCCTCCAGGATCCGACGAAAAAGATGTCGAAGTCCGACGCCGATTTGAAGGCGACGCTTTTCCTCGATGACACCGACAAGGACATCGAGAAAAAGGTGAAGAGCGCGGTTACCGATTCCGGCTCCGAAATCGTCGACTCCGACGATAAGCCCGGCATTCGAAATCTTCTGACCCTCCAGAGTGTCCTCACCGGGAAGTCGATCGCGGACCTCGTCGCGTCTTACGCGGGGAAGCAGTACGGACACCTGAAGGTCGATACGGCCGCGGTTTGTATCGAAGCGATTCGTCCGGTTCGGGAGAAGACGACCGCTCTGATGGCCGATTTGTCGTATCTTGATCAGGTATTGAAGCGCGGCGCCGAAAAGGCTCGTGAACGCGCAGCAGCAACGATCCGGCGCGTAAACGACAAAATGGGTTTCATTCCTAGGACTTGAACCAGACCTCTGAACCGGGATTTCAGCGAAGCGCGCTCCGTGTCGATTGAGGCTTGCCTCAGGTGAATCTTTGGATAGGATACTGTCAGAGAGTTGACTGAAGCAGTACGTCGCTCGTCCAGGCCCAGGATGGGCCATCCGACCTTACAGGGGGATCATGGCTAATCGCGTACCTATCAATATTCGAGTCGACCGCTTCGAGGGCCCCCTCGATCTGCTCCTCTATTTGATTCAGAGCCACGAGCTCGACGTTTCTAAGATCGCGATTTCGCGGATCACCGACCAGTACCTCGCGTACGTCCGCCTGATGCAGGAACTCGACTTCGATATCGCGTCCGACTTCCTCGTGATGGCAGCCACGCTGATTCAGTGGAAATCGAAGTCCCTTCTCCCGGTCGACGTCGATCCGAACGCGCTCCTCCTAGGCGACGACGACTCGCTTTCGCCGGAAGACCTCCTTCGCCAGCTCATGGAGCATCAGCGCTTCCTCGACGCCGGCGAGGAACTCGCGCGTCTCCCGCTTCTCGGCGAAGACGTTTACCAGCGGCCGATGACCCGCAAGGTGACGGAAAAAGTTTGGAAGTCGATGGATGTGAGCTCGCTCGCGGCGACCTTCCAAGACCTCCTCGTGAAAGAACGCAAGCGGACGACGATCCTAAAGAAGGAAACCGTTTCGCTCTCCGAAAAAATCATGGATTTCAGCGAACGCATGGAAGTCGGTCGCGTAATCGGAATGAAGTCACTCCTTCGCGATTTGAATTCTCGGCCGGAAACCGTCGTTACATTCCTTGCCTCTCTCGAACTTGGGCGCCTGAAAAAAATGCGCCTCTATCAAGAAAAAACCTACGAAGAAATCTATGTGGAACTTTTGGAAAGCATTAAAGGGTTCGATACAGAATTGGCTCGGGGCTTTGATGCCGTCGA
>JBBQMV010000279.1:0-3864 GCA_038329315.1 Bdellovibrionia bacterium
CGCATTCCGGCGGATATCCGCCACCGCTACCGCACCGCATGGGAACTCTCGATGAAGAACCTCATCGACCTTGCGGCGGCCCGCGGCGCATACATCGACCAGTCTCAGTCCCTGAATTTGTTCATTGAATCGCCGAACGTCGGAAAACTTTCGTCGATGTACATGTACGCCTGGAAAAAAGGGTTGAAGACGACGTATTACCTTCGCTCCCGTCCGGCGACTCGGATCCAGAAAGCGACTATTGGAGCGGAGAATCCGGAAGGCGTGAATACGGGGACGGGATCGTCGTCGGTCCATTCCTCGGCGCCTGAAACCGGCGCGGCTAAGACCTACTCTGCTCAGGATGCGGTGGTCTGTTCTTTGGAAAACCCAGAATCCTGTGAGGCCTGTTCTTAAATGATTCTCGATCCTGGTTTTAATCTTACGCTCCGTCCGATGAAGTATCCGGAACTCTACGAGATGTACCGGAACTCCATCAAGAACACCTGGACCGTCGAAGAAGTCGACTTCGCGACCGATCTCATGGATCTGCGCGAGAAGATGACTCCGGGCGAGAAGCACCTGATTCAGCGGTTGGTTGCATTTTTTGCGACCGGCGATTCGATCGTGGCGAACAACCTCGTGCTGAATTTCTACAAGCACATCAACTCTCCGGAAGCTCGCCTGTACCTCTCGCGTCAGCTTTTCGAAGAAGCCGTGCACGTTCAGTTTTATCTCACCTTGCTGGATAGCTACATCCCGGACCCGGCCGAGCGGAACCAAGCGTTCGCGGCGATCAACAATATCCCGTCGATCCGCCGGAAGGCCGAGTTCTCGTTCAAGTGGACGGAATCGATTAACGACCTCTCGGTTCTGAAAAATCGTGAAGATCGTAAAGCGTTCCTCCTAAACCTCATCTGCTTCGCAGCTTGTAACGAAGGCCTCTTCTTCTTCGCCGCGTTCGCATACGTGTACTACCTCCGCTCGAAGGGCCTTCTTCACGGTCTCGCGACCGGCACGAACTGGGTATTTCGCGACGAGAGCATGCACATGCAATTCGCCTTCACCGTGATCGACCAGATCCGCGACGAAGAACCAGAGCTTTTCGACGCCGACCTGACCGCGAAGGTCTACGAGATGATGGAAGACGCCATCGAATGCGAAACACTATTCGCAAACGATGTGCTTGCCGAAGGCGTGGCCGGTCTTTCCGTGCGCGACATGCGCACCTACCTCGAGTTCGTCGCCGATCGCCGGCTCGCCGCGCTCAAGATGCCGATTAAGTACGGATCGAAAAATCCGTTCTCGTTCCTCGACCTCCAAGACGTCCAAGAAGTGACGAACTTCTTCGAACGCCGGGTGTCTTCGTATTCTGTCGGAGTCGAAGGCTCGGTCGCGTTTAACGAAGCGTTCTAAGCGTCGAAATGAATCTGAAAACGGTCGCGCATCGCAGTTTCATCCTCGTTGGAATCCTCACTTTAATGACGTGCGCTTCGCCAAACGCGAATCGCGCCCCTTCCGAAGACGCCGCCGCCCGGGCCGTGTCCAACGCCCCCGTCGCCAAGAGCGGTTACCGCACCGACGGACTCTGCGGTGGATATCCGCGGTTAGCCCACCTCACGACTCCTCCCGGAATCTGCGTCGGCCAAGTTGCCACCGGATTTAAAATGCCGCGCGGAGTGATCGAGTTCGATCCGAAAAATTTTCCGAACCAGTTTCTCGTCACCGACATGGGAAGCTGGGAACCGCGTACCGGGATCCTTTGGCTCGTCCGTCCCGCTCCCGACCAGGCACAGTTCGAGATGATTAAACTCCTCGAAAAACTCGACCTCCCCCACTCGATCATTCTCGGTCCCGAAGCGAAGGGCGAAAAGCGCGCGTGGCTCGCGACGGCGACCCAAGTCCTTCGCGTGAACGTCACAGGTCTCGATACCGGGAAGCCCGTGGCGACCTCCGAGGTCGTTATCGACGGACTTCCCGGACATGCCCCTCCGGGCCAAACCTATCGGCATCCGCTGAAATCGATCGTCTTCGATAAAAAGCATACCCTCTGGGTAAACGTCGGCTCGCACTCGAATAACTGCGAAGCCGAAAACATCGCAAAAAACATGACCGGTCCGAATCCAGTTCTCTGCCAAGAGGCCGACGGACCGAATCCGAACGCTTCGATTCGCAAATTCACCTTCGACTGGAGCGTGAAGCCACCGAAGGTGATTTCGACTTCCGTCGTGGCGCGCGGTTTGCGAAACTCCGTCGCCCTGACCGCCTCCCCCCAAAACGGGCTGATCGTCCAAGCCGAGAACGCCCGGGATGCGATCAACAAAGCCGATCCGAAACTAAACGACGATCTCGAGCCGCATGAAGAGATCAATGTGATCGTCGAGGGAAAACATTACGGATGGCCGTACTGCTACGATGATGGAAAACTCAGCCCGGAATTCCGGAAGTATCCGACGCGTGCCGCTTGTGCGACTCGTGAAAAGCCCGCGGTTCTCCTACCCCCGCACTCCGCACCGCTCGGCCTCCTTTATTATCGTCGCTCGACCTTTCCGAAGTGGTACCGCGAGAAGCTCCTCGTCGCGCTTCACGGATATCGGCCCGCCGGCCACCGCATCGTCGCATACGATACGAAGGACGGCGTACCGTTCGGACCTTCTTACGATATCGTGAGCGGATGGGGAGGATCCGAGGGCCAGCCCCTCGGCGCGCCGGTGACGATGTCACTCGCGGCGGACGGCTCCATTTACGTCGTCGAGGATAAGAACCGCACGCTCCTGAAGATTTCCTACGACGATCGCGAGGGCGACGGCATTCCGAAGGTGAGCCCCGACATCGACCTGAGTGGAAAAAGCGCCGGCGAATCGACCGAAGCGATCGCGGACCGCTGTCAGGCGCTGGCGAAAAAGACGACTGAATGGGCGACCATCCAGCGCAAGGTGATCGATACGACCTGCATTAACTGCCACCGGTCGGGCGATCTCCACTTTAAGATCTGCGACGACGTCGGGAGCGCAAAAATGCTTCTCGGTGAGGGCGGCGGGAAAATCTACGTCACGCCCTACGCGCCGGAGAAGAGTCCATTCTACACCCGCATGATTTCGGCGGGCGCCCCGATGCCGCCGTTTCCGACGAAGGACGATAAAGAGAACCTCGCGGAGATGGTCCCCCGAATCGGGAAATGGATCACTTCGGGCGCTACGAACGAATAAAAACAGGAAGGGAGATTAGTTCGCGTCGTCGTCGCTGTAGGTATTTCCAAGGGTGGAAGCCTTATCTTTAACAGCAGGGGTGCTCTCGGCAGGCTTGGCCTTTATTTTGTCCGTGACCTGAGTCGGAGCCTTGTCCGTAACATTCGCAGCGTGGGAAGATTGTTTCAGACAAGCATCCAAAGCTTTTGTCGACTTTACAGCGTCGGCTTTCAGCTTCTGGATTTCAGTCTTCAGCTTTTCAAATTCCGCCGGCAAACCTCCGCCTCCCGTTTTCTTGGCGGTATCGATGGCATCATTCACGGCCGCAAGACTCTTGAATTTTTCAAGAAGCGCGTCGCGGTCTGCGACCGTCTTTTGCGAAGCTATATAGGTATTCCGTTGAGATTCGGCTTCACCCGCTGCCTTCCGTCCGGCGGCGTAGTTTATCCGGAACTGATGCAAATCACCGTTCGACAACGAATTGAGCGTGCTCCGCTTCATATCGAGTTCGATCGACTTTGCGTCGTATTCCTTTTGCGCCTTAGCGTGGGCGGCAAGGTCTTTCGGATTCGTTTCATTTAAAACTTTGAATAGTTCATTGTCCTCTTGAAGAAGTTTCTCCGATTCGGCCTTGAGCTTGGCGGCATCCTTCTTCTGTAATTCAAACTTAGCGACACTCTGATTCCACGTACGAACC
>JBBQMV010000280.1:0-3848 GCA_038329315.1 Bdellovibrionia bacterium
GAGTTTAATCATGTCGGCAGCCGCCTTGATGATCATTCGATCTCCCGCATCGCCTTCCGGGACTTTAATCTTGTCGAGGCGATCGTATTCGCCTGCTTTCCAAGTCGGGCCGATAACGACCGTTTCTTTCGGTTGTTCCAGAATATGTTCGTTGTAATCAAGGCCGGTCGGGCGGACCCAACTCTCGGCGAGCGGTGGAGTAGAGAGGCCATCCGCGCTACCGATACCGAGCTGGGCGTAAAGGTTCGTCACCGATTCCTTACTCCGGGTATGCGCGAGTGCCAGCAACTTATCGCTGCTGGCGGTCCTCAGCACTTTACCATTCTTATCCTTCGTCGGTAGGTAAGCCACTTTCGACGCGTAGCTTGTCGTCTCGATATTCGTGATCCGATTGTTCGGAATTAGCGCTTTCGAGAGCTTGCCCACTTGGTGTTCGAAGAACTCACGCACGCGCTTTTCGTCCGCATAGGAGGAAGTATCGACCGAGCCCGGATCCCGGAGAACTACATCGGATTCACCCTTTTTAAAGAGCGAATAGATCTTCTTTTCGGATTTGGCGCCGTAGCAAGCTGCGTTCTTCCGAAGCTCGGCGATTTCCGGTATCACCACATTCTTTTCGCAAAGGCGAGTCTTCTCGTCCCGCTTTTCCGTATCGGCGTTACACTTCGATTCGCACTCGCCGGTCACGGCGTAAACGACTTGGGTGTCGGAACACGCGTCACGGCACTTGTTGGTCACGGGGTTCCGAACTTGCGGAGCCTTACAGTGAACCCACATGGTCTCATCGACTCTTCCTTGATACGTTTTTTGCTTCCGGCCGATCCGGCGCTTCAAGCGCGCCATGTCGTCGACCAATACTTTGTTCCGGTCCTGCAGTGCCCGAACATCTTCGCCGGACATTCCGGAGGTATCGGTGGCGTTAATTTTCTTGATCTCGGCTTCGTCGTCCGCGATCGTCTTTTCATCCCGTACGACTTTGCGTTCTTTGCGCGCACCGGCCTTTACGTCATTGGCAGCGCCATACATTTCTTTCTCTTTGGCATCGACCGCATCGTCGGCGGCCTGAATCTGTTCGTCCGTCGAGTTCGGATTCGCCGCTACGTCTTTAGCGACCCGCTGGAGGCGCATCAGCTCGTTCTTTTTATTGACGACCTTTTGATTGGCCGCTTCACGTGGCTTCGCAACCGAAACATCCGCCGGATCCGGCGTCGAACTCGGCTCGGCGAAAGCCCCCGTCGGAATCGCGACAAACGCGGCAACGGAAAGACTGAGAAAACCACGAACGAAATATTTAGAATGCATGTGCACCCCTCCGATGAAACTTCTCGGAAGGGATCGCTGAAACTTCAGGAGAAAATAGAGTTCTCCACGAAAATGTGGAGATTGTCTAAAAGAGCGCCGCGTTAGTCGAAGTTTTGACGGGTGGGAACCCCTTCGAGCCTGTCCCGTGACAGGCTTTAAGAATCCGATTTCTAAACGTTCCGGTCCCAAACCTTGGCGATCGGGACCCGGCGGCCGAGGCCGAACGCCTTCACGGAGGCCTTCAGGACCGGCGCCCCTTGGCGACGCTTGTATTCGTTCAGTTCGATCTTGCGGAGGATCTCGGGAACCCAGGCACCGTGTTTCTTCACGACCTCCACGACGGGAAGGCCGAGCTCGAGATAGTCGACGAGCATCGGATCGAGCTTTTCGTAAGGCGGGAGCGTGTCTTCGTCCTTTTGGTCGGGCCGAAGTTCGGCCGACGGCGCCTTCGTGATGGAACTCTCCGGGATCGGTGCGACCACCCCTTCCCGCTTCGCCCACTCGTTTAGTCGGTGCGCGACTTCGTAGACACGCGTCTTCAAGAGGTCGCCGATCGGCGCGAGCGCTCCGCACATATCGCCGTAAAGGGTGCAATACCCGGTCGCGATCTCCGACTTATTCCCGGTCGTCAGCACGAGGGCATTATAGTGATTCGAAAGCGTCATCAAAATCGTGCCGCGAAGGCGTGACTGAAGATTTTCAAGCGCGATAGGCCCGAGCCCCTTCCGAGCCTCCGCGATTTCGCGAGACGCGGTCGAAAAAAGAAACTTGATCGGATGGACTTCGAACGGAATTCCGAGATTTTGCGCGAGCGCTTCGGCATCCGTCAGCGAATGGGGACTCGAATACTGAGAAGGCATCGCGATCCCGAAAACATTTTCTTTTCCGAGCGCGCGCACCGCGAGGGCCGCGACGACTGCGGAGTCGATACCGCCCGAAAGGCCGAGCAGCGCGAGTTTAAATCCGGTGCGAGAAAAATATTCGGAGATCCCGTGGATCAGCCCGCGAACGAGCACTTCGAGCTCATCGGGCGATTCGGTCTCGCAATCGAATTTATCCTGGGTGGTGTCGTAAATCGCGTAGGCATCACGAAATGCGGGAAGACGTCCGGTGAACGCGCCTTTTGCGTCGATCGCGAAACTCGCGCCATCGAAGAGGATATCATCGGTCGCACCGATTTGATTCACGTAGATGAGCGGCGCGCCGAGTTTCTTTGCGATTTCCGCGTGGAGCGATTCACGACGGTCGCGCTTGCCGAATTCGTAGGGCGAAGCCGAGAGCGAAATCACGAGATCGGGTTTAAGCTTCGCGTATTCATCCGCGGGTACTTTTCCATAAATCTTCCGACCGAGGACCGAGTCGCCACCCCAAAGGTCTTCACAAATCGCAAACGCGACTTTCACGGACTTCCCCGCTTCGTCCTTCGTTTCCCAAAGGTGGTGCGAATCCGCCGGTTCGAAGTACCGGGCTTCGTCGAAAACGTCGTAGGTCGGGAGAAGGGTCTTCGCCTGGGTGAAAACGACTTTCCCGTTTTCTAAAACGGAGACGCAGTTCTGAGCTGCGCGACCGGTGGCTTTCGGATTCCGAGCGACGTGACCGACCGCGAGTGCGGTCGACTTCCCTTTCGTGAGTGCTGCGAGTTTCGCGAGCGCTGCTTCGGTCCGCGTGAAAATCTCCGGTCGATCGAGAAGATCAAGAAGCGCGTACCCGGAAACACTAAGCTCGGGCGTTAAAAGCAAACGGACCTGTCCGTCACTGCCTCCGGCAGTGCCAGGATACGACGAACAGGCCCGTTCATAAGCATCAGAGATCAAGGCGACGTTCTTTTCGAAGTCACCGACGACGGGAGCGATCTGGGCTACTGCGATGCGCATCTCACCGTTCGGCGACGCTCGCTAGGCGAGCAACACGGCGCCGTGCTCCTCATGAATGGATTAGAAGCGGTTCGAAACGTCCGACTTGTCGAAGAAGTAGGCGATCTCGCGAGCGGCGGAAGCGGCAGAGTCCGAGCCGTGTACCGCGTTCGCTTCGATCGAGTCTGCGAAGTCCTTACGAAGGGTGCCTGGGGCAGCTTTCGCAGGATCCGTCGCGCCCATGATTTCGCGATTGGCGAGAACTGCGTTTTCGCCTTCGAGAACCAAGAGAAGAACGGGACCGGAGGTCATAAAGCCGACGAGCGAGCCGAAGAACGGACGCTCTTTGTGTTCGATGTAGAAACCTTCCGCTTTTTCGCGGGAGAGCTTCGTGAACTTAGCCGCGGCGACGCGCAGGCCTTTCTTCTCGAAACGGGTGATGATCTCGCCGATTGCGTTCTTGGCGACCGCGTTTGGCTTAATGATGGAGAAGGTTTTTTCGTTTGCCATGGTGTTTCCCTTTCAAAGTAAAACTTGAGTCTTCTAGTAACAAAAATCGGAACGGATTCAGTAAAAATCTTCGGGGTCGGAGCTTCGGAATCGATTACGACGGTGCGGGCCACGCCCACCTCAGGTGGGCCAAAAACAGAGCGAGCCTAGCGAGCGAGCATCGCTTTCATCGTCGATCCAAGC
>JBBQMV010000281.1:0-3848 GCA_038329315.1 Bdellovibrionia bacterium
CGATGCTTTTTCCGAGAACCAGATAAAAGTTTCAAGCCCCGTTAAATTCGCAACGACCTCGCCCATAAAATTGAACCTTGCCGATTTCCTCAAATCGGACGGCTGGGAACTGGTCGCTCGGGTCGATAATCGTACGGCGTCGTTCGATGAGGGACTGTACTCCCAACACATGACTTTCATGGGAGTGACCGAAGACGAGAAGAAGAAACTCCAAGCATGGGGACGAACCCTGTGAACGAAACCACAAAACCGCTGATTTATGCGGTCGATGACGACGTGTCCATGAACCAAGTCATGGAGGCACGCTTTCTCAAATTTGGATGCGACATTGAAACTTTCGTCGACGCAAAGCAGGCCTTAGCCGCGCTCCGAAATCGGCGCCCTCAACTCCTAATCGTCGATCTCGATTTAGGCGAAGGACTTTCCGGATTCGATCTCATCGACGCGATTCGAAGCGAAATGCACTGTACGTTTCCGATCATCGTCGTAACTGCCGAGACCAATAATGCGAAAGTGGCCCACGCGCTCGAAATCGGAGCGACGGACTACGTAGTGAAACCGCCGTTTCGCTTTAAATTTGAAGAAAAAGTTGCGGAATACATCGAAGCCGAGCGTTTAGCACTTTATACTCCCATTCCACTCCGTCCGGTAAAAGAAGAAGCCAAGGCGGCTCGACTGACTTTTCCGATTTCGATCGCCGAGGTAAATCCGATGGGATTCACTTTGATTTCTGCCCACCTCATTCGGAAAGGTACCGTCTTCACGCTTGCCGGCGAGGCGATCGGTGAGATCGTTCCGTCGAAACCAGAGGTCACCGTTTCGGTTCTCGGGTCGACCGTCCGTATGACCGGCGAAGAACGGAAGTATGAAATCCGAGTAGAAGTCGACAGCTCCGATCAAACTGCGATCCAAGACATCAAAGGATTTTTGATTAAGACGAATGCGAGCACGAAAAATTAAGCCGCGTCGGCGGACGAACGTTTTTTCTTTTTTCCTAGCCATTTCCTCAGCATTTCGTTCAATTTGTCTTTCTTGATAGGCTTTGCGAGGTAGTCATCCATTCCGGACGCAAGACACTTTTTATCGTCGCCCGCCATCGCATTCGCCGTCAGAGCGATAATCGGGATATGATTGTCAGTGTATTTTTCCAACGTTCGGATTTTTCGCGTCGCTTCGAATCCGTCCATCTCCGGCATCTGGCAATCCATCAAAATAAGGTCGTAATCGACGAGACTAATGGCTGCGAGAACTTCCTTACCGTTCGCGGCGGTAGTTGCCTTATGTCCTAGCGACTCAAGAAGTTTGACCGTCAGAATCTGATTAGGTATGACATCGTCAGCCACTAAAATGCGCCCGACAAAGCCATTCGCCACGCTCGAGTTCGTGCGAATCACGCGCTCGGAACTGCGCGTGTGCCGACTTACACCCGGAAGTGAATTTACAAAGGATTCAAAAAGATCAGACTGCTTAATCGGGCAGGTCAAAAATTCGCTGACAAATTCGCGTCCCGCGGCGTTCGCATCGATTCGAACGCCAAATTCGCTCGCCAAAATCACTTTCGGAGCGGCACTGCCGAGCGATTTCACAATTTCGGTAGCGACAGACAGTCCGTCCGCAGGCTGGTAGGAACATCCGGCGACGACGATGAGATACGGATTTCCAAGGTCGATTGCCGCGCGCAGGATCGGAAGGGCTTCGTCGACCGTGGCGACGCTCCCGTTTCGCATCGACCAAGCGTCGATATAACGATGAACGATTTCGCGCGTGACCGGGTCAGGATCCACGACCAGGGCTCGAACATTCCGAAGGTCCGAAATTTCATCGCGAGTCTCTCGGAGAAGAACCGGGTTCCCGATTTTTAGAGGGAACTCGCACCAAAACGTCGAACCTTGGCCGGGACTACTTTCGACGCCGATCTGTCCACCCATCGCCTCGACGAGGCGTTTACAAATTGAAAGCCCGAGACCCGTACCGCCGTAACGATTTAAGGTGGAGTGGGTAGCCTGAGTAAAGGGCATAAATAGTTTTGCCTGGTCTGTGGCCGAGAGACCGATTCCGGTATCTTCGACTTCGAGGCGAATTCGAATCGCCTCCGCGGGGGGTTCCGTTTTTAAACCCAGAAGGCGAACGGAGATTCCACCCGTCGAAGTAAATTTGATCGCATTACCGACGAAGTTCAAAAGAATTTGGCCAATCCGACCTGGATCTCCGAGAAGCCCTGACGGCAATTCGGGAGAAATATAAGTCGCGAGCGAAAGCTTCTTTTCGGCGGCTTTGGCGAACAATATTTCGACTTGGTTTTCGACTACCGTCTCGGGGGAAAACTCCACCGTATCGAATTCAAGTTTTCCGGCGTCGATTTTCGAAAGGTCGAGAATGTCATTCAGAAGGGTGAGTAGGGTCGCACCCGACTGCTGAATAATTTTCACGTATTTATCTTGTTCAGGATCGAGCGGAGTTTCCCGGATGAGGTCCGCCATCCCTATGATTCCATTGAGCGGCGTGCGAATTTCATGACTGATGTTCGCGAGGAAGGCCGACTTCGCTTCGATACCGGCTTGGGCGTGCTCAAGCGCGGTTTCGAGGCGGCGGCGATCGGCTACACGTGCCGAAATGTCGTTCACGGTAGCGACCATCCGATCCGGTACTCCGCTCACCTGGTGGACAAGTCCTTTTACCTTCGCCCAAACCGTTTTTCCGTCGGCTACTCGCGGTAAAATTCGGAAGTCGACCTCGAACCGCGGCGTACGTTTCTCAATATGTATGTTTATAGCATCCGTAATTTTCGCGGAATCTTCGGGATAAACGAGAGCGAAGATCGCTTCATAAGGTGGATTCTCCTCGGGAGAAAAACCGAAAATTCGCCGGCACCGCGCGTCCATAAAATGGACGTTTGTTTCTGATAGATTTCTTTCCCAAATTCCCTGACCGGTCGCCTCGATCACGCGCTCTAAACGTTCGGAAGCGAGTCGGGCCTCCGCTTCCACATGTTTCTTTTCGACAGATTCGCGTCGCTCGCGAGTGATATCCTGTACTATCCCTACGACTTGGAAAGGGATATGATCCCGATCCAAATCCGTCCGGCTGACAATTCGCAGCCATCGAGTTTCACCGTCGATTTCTCGCCGAATTCGAAACTCGATCACGGATGGCTCTTCGAATTTCGGCAGTTTCTTGGCTTCAAGTGCGACGCGCGCTCGATCCTCGGGTAGTATCTGATCGAGCAGGGTTTCGGCTCCCCAGTGCGCGAGGGGAATCCGGTGTCCGAATAGGTCATGGTGGTTCGCGCTTCGCCAAAACGCGCCCGTGCGAAGATCCATGCTCCAAATGGCGATCTGTGCCGATTTCAACGCGATATTTTGACGATTCGCGAATGTTTGATCGATTTCACGGTGTCGCCGTTCATTTCGGCGCGCGTACGCCAACGACTGCAGAAAGAGGCCAAGCAAAAGAGAAACAAGCGATCCGCCAAAAAGAATTCCGCTCGCGACAGGGGTCCGATTTTGGAGAACGAAACCCGTGGTTGGGTTTACTTCGATTTCGAATTGGGCGCGGTGCCAGAATAGATGCGCCCGCGACTCGAGCTGAAGGTCCACGGGCTTCCGATTTCCATTCTCAAAAATCAGAATATTCGATTCTCGGAGGGCCACGTTAAATTCGTCGCTTCCGGGAAGACCTTTAAAGAGGGTCGTCGCGTCTACCAACGCATAGAGAAAACCGGTTAATCGCCCCTCTTTTAAAAGAGCGACCGGAAGGAAAAAGTCGACGCCACCACTGCGCAAAGTGAGCACTCGACTAAAGGAAGGCCCTCGGGTTTTCGCCGCATCCTCGAGCGCTGCTCTTTGAGT
>JBBQMV010000282.1:0-3845 GCA_038329315.1 Bdellovibrionia bacterium
TTTGATGATTGCGCCGACGGAGCTGTGAAACCATTTTTTGCCCCTGCGAGTGGGCACATTCTGGGAGTTAAGAAGATCGGCAATGGCTGCAAGAGTTTTTCCGGACCGCCAGAGCTGCACGATCTTCAGGATAACTTTGTACTCGCTTGGCTCCAGCAC
This sequence comes from Bdellovibrionia bacterium, assembly GCA_038329315.1. Classification (GTDB taxonomy): domain Bacteria; phylum Bdellovibrionota; class UBA1018; order UBA1018; family UBA1018; genus JACMQW01. The sequence goes on from JBBQMV010000282.1 coordinate 160, forward strand.
CCCGGCGCCCTTCAAGGCAAGCATGGGCAAAGGGAAGGCATTAAATCTAGCCCAAGCACCGCAATTATTCGTTTAAGCGCGCTGGACTCGCACGACCATCCAGATCGATTCCCTATTTTTGAGCACTTTGCGTCGACCAAAGCGGAAATTCGCGTCCCGCGCGAATCGCCGCGCACCAGTTTTCCGCGAACGCCATCTTCGTCAGCGTAATCCGAAGTACCGACGGTGCCTTCGGATGCGCCACCAGCCAGGCGTTCGTTTCTGCGCCGACTTCGGCCGAGCACTCCCCAGGGAAAAGGGCCGACGCGAAATAGCGGTAGTAGGATTCGTCGGACTTCGCGGCGACGGATTCGAGCGACGCGAAATATTTTGGCCGCCAAGCGCGGATTCGTTCGGGCGAAGTATAAGTCAGGTAGCTTCCGGCCGCGCGTTTCAGTTTCGACGTCGGGATTGCGGGATCGATTTTTTCGAGTGCGAAAAGGGCCGGGAAATCTCCTGCGAGGTCCGGAGAAGCCGCCTGTACTTCGAGGAGATGGGTTTGGCCCTTCGAGGACGGATCGTCTTTCGCCGCGGCTGTGATTATTTCTGGATCGATCGTTTTCAGGCGAGAAACCGCGATGAGAATCTCCCAGCGGAGATCCGGATCGATTTTCAAGCCAGAGATCTTCTTCTTTTTCGTCGCGATTCCGAGCGCCCAGTCGGTATCTTCCGGCGCCATCGTCCGAACCGCGAGTTTGAACCAAAGGCGTTGGAGGTCGGAACCCGGAGAACCGAATTCGGCCTTTTTCAGTGCGACGCGGTGGAGGTCGGCGCGGAACTTTGCGCGTTCGTCTCCCTCGAGCAGGCGGGCCACCGAAATACGACCCGAACGTTCGTTTTCGAGAATTCCCATGAGATCTTCGAGAAGCATCTTGTTCGTCTCGGTCGAGATCCACCCCATCGCCGCGTTTGCGAACTCTTCGACCTTCCATTTTCCGGCGCGTACCGCTTGCCAAAGGGTGAAGGCGAGAAGGTGACGCGTGAAGGGGTCGGTAATGCGCATGAGCGAAGTCTTCGCGATTTCGAGCGATTTCGGATCGAGACCGACTTGGAAGTAACCGTAGTCGTTTTCGTTCGGGAAGACGAAGTCCGGACATTTCTTTCCGATCGCGTCGTCGACAGTCGTAGTCGCGCCGTCGACGGAGACCGAAATGTCTTTCTCGTCCTTGTAGAGACGTCCGTTCGAATCTTTATGGTAAAGGCCGATTTCGACTTGGTGCGGACGAAGAGTGTTTCCGACTCCGGGCGCGGTCTGAATGAGGTCGAGTTTCGTGACCTTTTCCCGACCTTTTTCATCCGCTGCACAAGCGAGCTCGACGGTAATCGTACTGTAACCCGTGGTTTGGAGCCAGGTGTGGGTCCAGGTCGAAAGATTTCGATCCGAAGCCTGGGCCATGATCCCGATAAAGTCCGCGAGCGAGGTGTTTCGATTCGCGAATCGGCTAAAGTAGCGGTGAAGGCCTTCTTGAAAATCTTCGTCGCCGATCAGGAAGTGGAACTGCTTCAGCGCCGAGGCGCCCTTGCCGTACGTAATCCCGTCGAAGTTCGCGGAGGCTTGGTCGGTATCCGGAACGGAAACCTCGATCGGGTGAGTCGTCGGAAGTTCGTCTTCGGAGTAGGCCCAGCGCTTTTCGCTTGTGAAAAACGCCTGACCTTCGAGCGGGAAGAGCTTCGTCCGTTCGATCGCGACCGAGGACATATAAGAAGCGAAGCTTTCATTTAGCCAGAGGCCGTTCCACCAGCGCATCGTTACGAGATCGCCGAACCACATATGGGCCATTTCGTGCAGAATCGTTTCCGCGCGATGCCGCCGCATCTCTTCCGTCGGCGGTCCGCGGAAAATGTATTCTTCGGTGAACATGACCGCGCCGATATTTTCCATCGCGCCGGCGTTCATATCCGGAATCAGAATTTGGTCGTACTTCGCGTAAGGGTAGGGATACCCGAAGAAGTCGGAGTAAAATTCGAGTCCTTTTTTCGTAATCCGAAACCACTCGGCCGCGTCGATGTCTTTCGCGAGCGATTGGCGGGCGTAAAGCGAGAGGGGGAGTCCTTCGGCATCGTCTTTCCATTCCTTCCACGGGCCGGCGGCGAGTGCGAAGAGGTAAGTCGACATTTGGGGCGACGGTGCGAACTGCCAGGAGAGGCGGGAGTCGACTTTGGTTTTTTCCCGAGTCGGCATATTCGAAATGACGGTCCATTCGGTGGGCGCTTCGACGGTCACTTCGAATGAGGCTTTCAAATCCGGTTGGTCGAAACTCGGGAAGACGAGATTCGCGTAGTAGGGTTCGAGATCGGTACGGAGGTAAATTTTTCCGTCGACCGGATCTTTAAACCGGTAAAGGCCATTTCCGCTCTCGGAATAGGCATGCGAGTAGGCGATCTCGAGTTTGTTCTGGCCCGTGTTCAGATCGCCCTTCGGGATCTCGATCCATTCGCCATTATAGCGATCTTTGATTTTTTCCGCGTCCCACGGCGTTCCGTTCAGGACGAAGGTCGTGATTTTACCGCCGGTGAAATCGAGGCGAAGTTTTTTCACCTGCGCGAATGCATTCTCGCGGAGATCGAACAGGATTTTAGTTCGACCGGTGAACGTATCGCCCGTCTCGTCGACGCCGAACCAAAGCTGGTAGGTCAGCTTATGGAGCTGGCGCGACCGGAACATCGCGGTCTCGAGCGGAAGGAGTGAGCTTTTTCCAGGGGCCGCGTCGGCGGTGATTTTCTGCTCGGCGCCCGGTTTCGGAGTGGAGGCGCAGCTCGTGAAGAGAAGGGGCAAGACGAGAAAAAGAGAGACGTGTGACAGGCGATTCAGCATCGGACCATTTCTTTCATTCTTCAATATTATTTCCGGAGGAAATATCAGTAAACTGAGAGGCCGTGATTCCCACCGACTTCAAGAGCTCGATCGAGTCGCGGACGCGATAATCTTCGCCGTAGATGACTTTGCGGACGTTTCCGAGATTGATGAGGCGTTTTGCGCAGCCCACGCAAGGCAGGTGGGTGACGAAAACGACTTTCTCCGTCGATCGAGGAGCATCGCAATTAATGACCGCGTTTTCTTCGGAGTGGAGACAGCCGCAATTTCCCGGTTCGTCGCGATCGCACGTATTCGGAAGACCCGAGGCGTTTCCGTTGTAACCGATCGCAAGTACTTTTCGATAATCGGTGGTCGTGATGACGGTACCCACCGCGAGGCGCTTACAGGTCGACCGCGTCGCGAGCACGCGCGCGAGGTCGAGATAAATTTTTTCGAACGACGGACGTTTCTTTTCCGATACCGGCGACCCTTTGGGCTCGGTCATACCGGTTTCACCTTCGGGATCGTGACGAAGCTCAAATAATGTTTCAGCTCGTTGATCGACTCTTGGATGTCGCCGAGTGCGCGGTGGGCATTCTTTTTGTCGAACTTCACGTCGTACTTTTCGCGGTAAATTTCCTTAAACGAACTCACGTCGACGAGACGGTAGTGAAGCTTTCCGGCGAACTCGGGCATGTAGCGGTCGATGAAACGGCGGTCGTTTCCGACGGAGTTTCCGACGAGGACGATTCTTTCGTCGTGCTTGAAGAATTTTTTCGCCAGGGTGAGCAGGTCTCGCTCGACCTCGGCGAGGGGCTTTCCGCCCGGAATGGCGGCGGTGAGGCCGGAA
>JBBQMV010000283.1:0-3766 GCA_038329315.1 Bdellovibrionia bacterium
TGTCGATCGGGTCGGAGTCAGAGAAACTCGTTGCGATTCGCGCTTTGTCCTCAGAGCTTCCGGCCGATCGCCTCGCGGATTACCGCCGGAAGAGCCCGAAGAAAGCGAAACGGTAGTCGCTCGATGCCCGGAGTGAAGCCATTCGATGCCAGCCAGCTGCTCACGATTCCGAAAAAGGGCCCGGTCATCGCGATCGACGGCCCGGCCGGTACCGGACAAAGCTCGGCCACGAAGCGTCTTTCGGAGCGCCTCGGATTTACCCACGTCGATACCGGCGCCCTTTACCGCTCGATCGCTTACCTTCTTCTGAAGGAGCGGGGCGCGCTCGGCACGGGCTGGGAAACGTTCACGGCCGCGGACCTGCCGTCGGTCGAAATCCGCGCAAAGGAACTCGCGGAAACCGTCGAGCTCGACTTCAGGCGCGAGCCGAAGAAAAACCCGGCGATCCGCGTTTGGGCGAACGGGAAAGACATCACGCCGTACATTCGGACGCCGGAAGTCTCCATTTGCTCGTCGCGGGTTTCGGCGCTTCCGGGCGTTCGCGGCGCGCTTCTCGCTCTCCAGCGGACGATGGGCTGCCAAGGTCGGACGATTCTCGAAGGTCGGGACATCGGGACCGTAATTTTCCCGGACGCTGACATTAAGTTTTTTTTGACGGCCTCGATCGAAGAGCGCGCGAAACGCCGCTTGTACGAACTCGAGGGCGCTGGGGCCGATTCTCCTTCGTACGAAGAGGTGAAGGCCCAAATCGCGGACCGTGACCGGGGCGACATGACCCGGGCGGTGGCCCCCCTTCGGAAGGCCGACGACGCGATGGAGCTCGATACTTCGAATTTCACCCTCGACCAAGTGGTGGAGTGGATGGAGAAGCGAGTTCGGGTTAAGCTAGGGCTATAGGCTCTATGAAAGGCACTGCCGAACCTCGCATTCTCGTTGCTCGCCCCGATCGAATCGGTGACGTAATTCTTTCGACGCCGGTCATCGCCGCGCTTCGCGCTCAGTATCCGAACGCCTTCATCACGTTTCTCGTTCGCGATTTCGTCGCACCCCTCATCCGGGAAATTCCGGGCGTCGACTCGGTCTTTATTTACGATCCCGACGGGCGCCACTCCGGCGTCGGCGGATACTTTCGTCTGATGGAAGAACTGAAGGCCCAGCGATTCCAAATCTCGATCGTTCTTCAGTCGACGCTGAAAATCGCGTCGGCCCTCTTCGGAGTCGGCGTGCCGAATCGCATCGGACCGCTTTCGAAGCTTCACTCTTATCTTTTCTACAACCGCGGCTCGCGCCAGCGGCGTTCGCTCGTCGAAATGCACGAGGCGGATTATAACCTCCAACTCCTGCGCAAACTCGGAATCCGGGTCGGCAGTCATCAGATCCCGTCGACGATCGCGATCGCCGACGACAAACGGAGGGCGGCTCGGGACTGGTTGAAGGAGAAGGGCTGGGATGTAGACGATTCGAATCACAAACGGCTGATCGCGGTTCACCCCGGAATGGGCGGATCCGCGCTAAACTGGCCGGAAAATTATTACGTCGATCTCATCCGGAGTCTGCGGAAGGAGGGGAACGAAATTCTCCTCACCGGCGGCCCGGCGGAGGGATTCCTTCTCGAACGGATCGTGCTCGAGCTCGAAAAGACCGGGGATTCGGCGATCGTTTATGGCGGAAAACTCGCCGATGGAAAAGCGCCCGCCGCGGTCGATACGCTCGGCGCGCTTTTCGCCGAAACCGACCTCGTCGTCGCGCCTTCGACCGGGCCGCTCCATATCGCGGTCGCCCTCGGGCTTCCCGTCGTCACGTTTTACCCGCCGATTCGCGTGCAGAGCGCGATTCGCTGGGGGCCGTACCTGAATGATCCGGAAGACGCTGGCGTTCTCGTGCCCGAAGTTTACTGTGGCGAGGACTTCAAATGCCGTGGTCCGAAGTGTAACCATTATCCGTGTATGAAGATGATCGGCCCGCGGGAGGCGCTGCGCGAAGTTTCGCGACTTCTCGGACGCCGAGACGCGGACCGCATGAATCAAGAAAAGGCCCAAAAAAATGTTACCGATGATCCAGCCCGATAGCCTGAAAAGTCTCGTTAAGGAATTCGCGAAACGCCGCATTCTGGTGATCGGCGACGTCGGAATTGATCGCTACGTCACCGGAACCGTCGAGCGGATTAGTCCGGAAGCGCCGGTGCCGATCGTGTTCGTCACGAGCGAAGTCCATAAACTCGGACTGGCCGCGAACGTCTCGGATAATATCCACGCCCTCGGCGGCGCTTCGGAACTCGTCGGCATCGTCGGCAAAGATCGATCGGCCTCGGAAATTCGCACGCTTCTTCGGAAATCAAAGATCTCGAGCGCGGCGCTGATCGCGGACGCGGGGCGCCGGACGATCGTAAAGGAACGAATCGTCAGCGAACGGCAGCAGCTTCTGCGGATCGATTACGAAACGCCGTCGCCGATTTCGGCCGGGCTGGAGAGTGCGATACTCGCGCGCGTAAAATCGGCCCTCCGCGGACGGGGCGCGGCCGATGCCGTGATCGTCCAGGATTATGCGAAGGGGATGCTCTCGAAGAACCTCATTCGTGCGATCGTGAAGGCGGCCCGCGCGGCTAAGAAACCGGTACTGATGGATCCGAACGCGAAGTCGACCCTCGATCTTTACGTCGGCGCGACGTTCATGACCCCGAATACGCGCGAAGCCGAGAAACTCACCGGGATTAAGATCGAAGACCCCGCCTCGCTCGAGGCAGTCGGCGCGAAGCTCCTCCGCGCGACCGGATCTCCGTACGTCGTCGTGACCCGGGGGAAAGACGGGATGGCGATCTTTACGAAGGGTTCGCGGAAGCCGAAACTCATTCCGACGTTCGCGCGGGAAGTTTACGATGTGTCAGGCGCCGGCGATACCGTGATCTCCGTGATGGCGCTCGCGTACGCGTCGGGCGCGACGATCGAAGAAGCCGCCATTCTTGGTAACCTCGGCGGCGGAGTCGTCGTCGGAAAGCGTGGAACCGCTACGGTTACGCCGGCCGAGATGGAGGCCGCTCTAAAACAGGCCGCTTCGGCGGGACTTCTATAAACCTTTAAGGTCCTAGGTCGCCCTTTCGTAAATATTCTGACCTAGTGGCCTGCACCGGGCAACATTTTTACGAGAGCAGCGGTTACGCCGATTGCGATCGTCATCATCGTGCCGAGCTTGATCGTCATTTTATATTCGAGCTCTTTAATTTCGCTTTGGAGGTCTTTCGTTTCTGCTTTCAACTCAGTTCTGAGCGACAGAAATTCTGTTTTTAGATCCGATTTGGTTGCGAAATTTTCATTCATAACATCGATCAGCAGCCGAATACTGATTTCCGCCTGTGCGCGGGTGAATCCGGCTTTCTCCAACTCTTGTGTATATTTTAGCGCGTTGAACATTGATTTGCTCCTTATTTTGGAGAAAATTAAAAGCACGGACCGGGCCATACCCAGCTCACTGAATTCAAAGGACTTCAGTTTAGACGGCGATCCACTTTTCAAACCTCGTACCCGAAATTCGCATTTACGGGAGCGCGGTTAATGAATCTCGAGAAATGCTTCGCTCCGGAGCGCGGCCTGAGTTGGGAGCCTAGAGATTCTGACTAGCCGCACTTCTGGCGGCGAGAAGTGATCGTCCGGATTTCAATCGAGCGGTTGTCTATCCGTTTCAAAAGCGCACGGCACTGGGCCCAAGCGATTTGCGTCCATACGTTTCGCTAAAATCACGGTTCACGGGAACCGTTCGATTTCTTCGCTTT
>JBBQMV010000284.1:0-3766 GCA_038329315.1 Bdellovibrionia bacterium
TCGCGGACAGGACCTTGGCCGTCGATGAAAGCTTTGTAGAGCGCCCAGTTATTGATTCCGGAGTTTCGGGATTGGCCCGAGTAGAAAAGGAGAATTCGTTCTTCGAGTTCCGGAATCAGATCCGGTGAAAGCCATTGGCGATCGTGTTTTCCGGCGCCCCAGTGGAGTGATTGGAGCCCACCGTACATCGCTCCGTAATAATCCTGGAGGCCCGCGGGAACTTTGATGACGGTCGTTTCGACGTCGCGAGTAATTTCGACAAGACGCTCGCCGTCATGTTCGACGGAAATCGAACCATCGCACCAAACTTTAAGCGCGCCGATGATCGAAACTGAAAGCGTCGATGACCCGCCGAGACCGGCCCCAGCGGGACTTTTCGCACGGGTGGACAGATTCATGCCGACGGTCGGAAGGAATCGACCGGCTTTCCTCTTCAGGTCTAGAAAGTAGCGAAGGTATTTCCAGTGGAGTTCGAGGGAAGGCGGCGGAGTCTGGGACTCGATTTCCTCCCAGGTAAACTTCAGCTCGGCGCCTTGATCTTCGGCCGTAAGCCGCACTAGCGTTTCTCCGGAAGGATAGGTCACTTCTTCGAGTTCCGTCTCGGCGTAGAGGTCGATCGCGAGGTTGATCGTCGTCGCGCGATTCAGGAAAAGGTAGAGGGGCCAAATGTCGACGGTGCCGCCGGCAAGATCGATTCGGGTGGGCGCTTTCGCGCGCAGTTTTCGGAGGACCTTCATGTCCTGATTCTATGAAGGGAGAGGAGGAAGGGGAAGGAAAAAGGCTAGGCATTTCGGGCGATTAGCGTTGCGTCAGGATCCATTCCGCTGCTTCGTGCAGCGAAGGGAACATCCCGGTTGGCCCGAAAATCGCTGGGTCTTCCCCACCGACCAGGTTTTCCGAGAGGATGAATAGGTTTCCGCGACATCCCGCGGCTCGACCCGCCTCGATATCACCTCGTCGATCACCGACCATAAACGAGGCCGAAAGATCGATTCCGAGTTCCGTGGCCGCCTCATGCAGCATTCCGGGGAGGGGCTTCCGGCAAAGACATCCGTGAGAATCTAAATGGAAACACGCCTTCAGACCATCGACGGCGAGGCGCTCGCGGACGATGGCATTCATCGCATCGACATTTTCACGTTTCTGCCATCCGCGCGCCACATCGGGCTGGTTCGTCACGACGACGATCAGGTAACCCGCGGTGCGGAGCCGAGTGACGGCCGCTTCGACGCCCGGAAAAAACTCGAAGTCTTCAATCGAGTCGGGAGCCCGCGGTTTTCCATCCCGAAAAATGGTTCGGTTGATGACCCCGTCGCGATCGAGAAATACGGCCTTTCGCATCGGCCCTAGAGAGTGATCCGCTTCGCGGGAACGCCGCCCCAGGTTTCACCGGCGGGAATTTTGGTTTTCGGGAGAACGACGGAGTTCGGAAGAATCCGAGCGCCTTCGCCGATATCGACGCCCGCCATTACGGTGGCAAGGATTCCAATCGTCGCGCCGTTTCGAATCACGGTAGGAGCGAGGATGAGGTAGCCGGCCTGCGCGTAGTGGCAAATGATCGTCGCGGATCCGCCGATCGTGACGTCGGCTCCGATCGTCAGAAGTGCGGCATCGGAGATGTTGCTCGTGTTCACTTGGGAGTCCTTCCCGATCTTCATTCCCATCAGCCGATAAAACATGTGGTTTAGGGGGGTCGGCGTCACGTAGTCGAGAAATGAATACCGGACGATGTAGGTGAGCGAGTTGTGGAGATACCACGCTAAAAACTTCGAAGAATGGAAGGAGCCACGGGTGGGCACGACGTGCTTTTTTAGCGGCCAGTTCGCGAGTGGAATGATGAATAGAATCGCGAATCCATAAGTGATGAATCCCGCGCTGATTCCGACTCCCGTAGCTACCGTCTGCCAAAATCCGGAGGCGTTCGATGCGATCCCGGTAATCAGATGGTAAACTTCGACGCCGGGTGCGATGGCACATCCGATGAGGAGACTCGCGATCATATAGATCGGAATCAACGTTAGCCCATGCGTGACACTTTTTCCGCTGCGGAGAAGTCGGTCGAAGATTCCCTTGGGCGGAAGTTCGGCCGCGTAGACTTTTTTCGCGCGTTCGATGGGCGGGTAGTTGGGATTATCGGCCAATTCTTAATGCTCTTGTTCGAGGAACCCGATGAAAGGCAGGCCGCGGTACTTACCGGCGTAATCGAGGCCGTATCCGACGACGAACTCCGGTCCGATCTTGAATCCGACGTAATCGACTGGGATATCGACGCGCATCGAGTCGGGCTTCATCAGAAGCGAACAGGTCTTGAGCGAGGCCGGACGGCGCGCACGAAGATTTGCGATGAGATACGAAAGGGTCAGCCCCGAGTCGACGATGTCTTCGAAGAGGATAACGTGCTTGTTCTCGAGCGGCTCGTTGATGTCGAGTGTGACTTTCACCTCGCCGGAGCTCACTTTTTTATCGCCGTAACTCGAAACGCCGAGGAACTCACAGTGAGTGGTGAGGTCGATCTTCCGGAGAATATCCGAGAAGAAAATGAAGCTGCCTTTCAAGACGCAAATCGCGACGACATCGCGTCCCGCGTAATCATTCGAAATTTCATTCGCGAGTTCGGCGACGCGTTCGTCGATCTTTTCCGCGGAGATGAGGACTTTAGGTTCGGTGTACTGAGATGGGGGTTTAGACATAAGCGTTATTCATGACCTCGCCGAAGCCGCCCCCTCCGGGGACGATGTAGTGTTTGTCGTTCAGACCGCGTTCTTCCGTCCAGAACTCGCCCGGAACTGACGCTAAAACTTTATCACTCGAAAGCCCCCGGTCGAGTCGAACCGCGTAAACGATCAGGTCGGGGTGAGCTTTGGTGACGTTCGCAAGATACTCGGGAGTGACGATACAGTGAAGGGCAATATACTTCTTAGCGCGCGCCGTGGCGCGTTTTCCGTCCGATTCGACCGATTTTTTCGAGTCCGTCGAAGGCATCGTCTTATAGAGTGAAACGGCTTCGACGAGTGTTCCGCCCGTCGCACCCATCGGATCGGGGAAGAGGACGATCGCATCGTCGACGTCGCCACCGATTTTATGGCCGGAAACTTGGCTCCCGGTCACGCGCGCGGCGTGGTCGGTGATCCGCCCGATCGAAATATGATCTTGGCGAACGAGCTTCGGATTCATGAAGTAATTCAGGGAGGTGTAACAGATATGCGAAGGGAACGTGCCCGCGCGCGCCAGATTCACCGAGACGACGGATTGGTCCGCAACGATCTGCGGACCCACGTAAACCCCTTCGTTAGGATGGTCGGCCGCCATCCGGGTGCGAACTACGGCCACTTTAGTCGGGAATTCGCGGGCGACGACGGTGTTCAGGAGCGAAGAGTAAATCGAGTGAACGAGTTCGTTAATGACGGGTTGGACGGTCTCTTCGGCGCAAAGCCGGGCCAGGAGCGATAGAAGATAAGGATCGGAAAGGAGATGAACGTTCTTTCCGTAGCGATGTTCGATTTCCGATAGCCGGAATTCGATCTGATTAAACTGTTGGTCGCGCGGCTTCATCTCTCATTCCCGTCATCATAAAGCTGACATTCGGCTCGTGGCAGAAACGGCAACGCGCTTCGTACATCTCGTTCGCGCCCACGGCGACGATCGCGGTATCGCCCTCGACTTTTTGGGAGCGGGAAGCCGCTTGGCCGCAAACGACGCAGACGGCTTGAAGTTTCGTGACGCTCTCGGCGACGGCGAGGAGCTTCGGCATCGGGCCGAAAGGCTG
>JBBQMV010000285.1:0-3749 GCA_038329315.1 Bdellovibrionia bacterium
ACCGCGATCCGTGACGAGGTGGAATTCGGCACCGTGGAAGACTCCGCTGAACGAGATTTTCGAATTTCACTCGGCTTCCGAAAATTTCGATAACCCTCGGTGTACGTCCGATTCTTCTCGAGCTTCGCGGCGAGTACTTTCGTCTTTTCACCACGGAAGAGTGCGACCGCGTCCGTATACTCGAGATAAAAGACATCGTCGGGCGCTTTCAGGATCCCACGCACGACGAGACGACGGCCGAGTTCGAGAAAGACGAGGCGGACGAGATAAAGGGTCCGTATCGAATGAATACGCAGTGTTTCGCGCTGCTTGAGAAGCGCGCGGTGTTGGTCGAGGAGTTTTAAAAGACTGGGTTTCGTGATCTTCGCACGCGAGCGAGAGTAGGTATCCGTTTGGCGTGTGTACGCCGGACGTGGATCGCGATCGTCGGCGAGGACGAGGAGACCGCGGAGCGATTCGAAAACTTGGGTCGGATCCTCGTCCCAGTTGGCGACCCGCAGGTCGAGTTCGCGCGGGCTGTGGTAGCGGTAGTCCGCGATAAACTTCTTCACTTCGCGGGCGTACGGGAAGTCGGTATTCTCTCGAACGTAGCGTAGGAACGCGACGATCGGCGTCTTCGTGTAGGCGCCGCGGGCATTCGCGTCCGCCCGAATTTTTCGAGAGAGCGACCAAAGTTCATTCAGTGGCGCAAGGTGCGGAATCTCACCGAGTCCGGTCACGAGATCGAGCGCGCTGATCGGGTCCGCGGCCTTACGGTTTCGTTTCTCAAGTGCCTTGACGAAGAGCGTGCGGCAGTTCGAGTTATCGTAAATGTGGTAAAAATATCCGCCCTCGACGGTAAACCAGTCGACGTCAATCAGTCGCTCCGCACGCGCGCCGAGGTCGATATCAGAAAGGGCGCGCACTTTCGGGAGCGTCAGTTCGGCGAAAATCGCGTCGGAGTGTCGAATGACGGCAAGGCTTGCGGCCGGGCGATCCCGGAGAGAGTGCTTCAGTGCCGAGAGGGCTCGCATACCGCGGAAAAGGGTTACCGGAGTGCGCGGAGTGGTATCGCCGGTTCCCGAATAGTTCGGTGCGATTCCGAGCCCCTCGTCGAACTCGCGCTCAATAAAGCCGGGAAGTCGACTCACTGCGAGTTTCGTCGCGCTGAGGTTCCAGTAAAGGTGTCCGCAAGAAAGGAGCGCCCATTCGCGACTCACCCCCGCGGGTAGCATCCGCATGCGGGTGAAGTAATCCGGCATCGTCCGGTTTATCATCTTCCAGTAAAGCGAAGCGATGAACGGGTTCGCCACCGATGACGAAACGCCGCCGTCCTTCATATTCGCGTTCGTCCAGTCGTCTTTCGTGTCGAAGAAAATGCGTGTAATTGGCCGCGCCTGGAGGAGATAGGCTTTTCCGCCCGTGATCGTCCATTCGAGATCGAGTGGGTACCCGTACTCGCGCTGGGTTCCGAGTGCGAGATCCGAAAGCATACGAACGCGGTCCGGAGTGAGCACGCCGCCGCCGCCGGTGAGTGTCTCCGCGCGCCAGTCGTAGGCCGCACGTTCTGGAGTGACCGCACCGCTGACGAGTTTTTCTCCGGTACCACGCACTCCTTCGATCACGTGCGTGGTGTCGAGGCCGCGTACTGGATCGAGTGTAAACAGTACGCCGGAGGCGTCACCCGGAATCATGGCTTGGATAACGAGCGCCATCTTCAGAGCATCGCGGGGGAGTCCACGCGCTTTCCGATACGCAATCGCGCGCTCGGAATTCGCGGAATCGAGGCACTTTCGAATCGCGGCGAGTAACGCGCCGAAATCATCGGCGGGCACATTCAAAACAGATTCAAACATTCCCGCGAAAGACGCGTCGGCAGAATCTTCACCAAGCGCAGAACTTCGCACGGCAAGCTTCGCATATCCACGCGCGCGAAGGGCGCCGGCACAGCGAGAAATACCCGCGGCGAGGTCGGGCGGAGGAACTCCGCGGGTGAACCGAGCGAGATCGCGCGTGTCGAGGACGGCGGCCTCGGGAACCGGAAATCCAGCGCGCACGAGGCGCGAAAGGCCCGCGGCTTTACCGCCGATGAAGGGAAGATCTTCGTCCCGAATGGCGGCGAGAGTTTTCAAGCGTGGCCCGAGTCAGATTCGGCAAGGCTCTTCGTGAACCCGTGTTTTAATTCGTGGATCTTCGCGAAATCGCCATTCGTCAGCGCCGCGCAGAGGGAAATTTCGCCCGCGAGCAAAGTCGCGGCGGTGATCTCGGCAAATTTTTCGACGGTACCCGTTCCGTAGCAACCCATCAGTTCGAGACATTCGCGCTGGGTCGGAAGTCCCGTGCCGCCGCCGACGGTGCCGACGACGAGGTTCGGCAGGTGGAGGCTCGCGTAGAGGTCGCCTTCCTTCGTGAGGTCGAGGTCGAGAATACCGACCGCGCTGTTCACGATCTGGGCGACGTCTTGGCCGGTGGCGACGAAGAGCGCGGAAAGGCCGTTCGCGAGATGGGCGTTCACCCCAGTAATTCCGGCCTTCATGCCAGCGATAACCGCCGCTTTCCAAAAATCTTTCAGCGCTTCGGGCGTCGTGTGCAGCATCCGCGAAACGATTTTTCGCGGGATGACGGCCTCGGCAAGTACTTCTTTTCCGTAACCGGAGACGAAGTTCCGGTGCGAATTTTTCTTATCCGCCGAGAAATTTACGCGAAGGTAAAAGTCCGCGATCCCGCGTTCCGCGACGATGAACGCGCACGCGCGCTCGGTGGCGATGTTAATCATGTTCAAACCCATCGCGTCGCCGGTGTCGTAGTTAAACTGGAGGTGAAGGTTCCGCCCGAGAAGGACCGGCTCGAGACTTTTCAGCTTCCCATGACGGGTCGAAGATTCCGCGACTTCGCGAATCTGTTCGAAATTCGTCATCACCCAGTCCGCGAGATCTGCGGCTTCGGCCGCGCGTTCGCAGAGGAAAAGCGGAGTGATGTGCATCACGCTCTTCACGACCCGGGTGCGGACGCCGCCGGAGCGGGCGATCGCGGCCATTCCGCGGGAGTAGCTATCGACGAGCGCGCCTTCGGTGGTGGCCAAAGGGACGTAGAAACTTCCGCGCGCCTTTTCGCCGTCGACGAGAAGGGGACCGGCGAGTCCGATCGGGATTTGGGCGGCGCCGATGAAGTTTTCGATGTTTCCCTGGAGCGATTCCGCGTGGAGGAGGTTCTTCCCGATGTTTTCTAAACTCGTCGAGCAGCCCTTCGAGATGGATTCGCGCCGCGCTTGGACGGTTTCGTCCGAATAGTTTTCGCCGGCTTTCCGGTGGATCCGAGGCGGGTTGGTGGGTGTTTTCAGCTCATCACGCATTTTGCTTTGCCCATCATTCCAGGATCATCGCCACGGCGCAACACTTCGCGGCGGCGGTCTTTCACGAAACCGTCACTTCCGAGAGAGAACCGACTACTTAGGTCCGGTACTTCGACCGATTACATGCAAAAAATCGAATAAAGCCGGGGTGCCCGAACGTGCCTCTACTGGTTGTTTTCGCAAGCTTTCCCTATCCATTTTCAGTTTGGCCTACCGCTGCGGATCGGCTAGCCTGGCCGTTCTATATAATTCCGAGTTCTTTAGTCAGGACTACGCTCAAGGAGATCTGTGATGATTCGCGATTACGTTGATGGCCAGTGGGTTCCTTCGTTCGGCAAAACCGGTTTTTCGATCGTCAATCCGGCCACCGGAAAAGAGATCAACCAGTGCCCAATGGGGGGCGCCGAAGATGTCGCCC
>JBBQMV010000286.1:0-3723 GCA_038329315.1 Bdellovibrionia bacterium
CGTTCGCCTCGACCATCTTGTTTTCCTTCGAGACACCGCAGTCGTTATCCTTCAGAAGCATGCGCTGCACGCGAACGTAACCCTTTGCCGTGAGGGTTTCCTTCTGCTCCACTTCTGGAATGAAGAGAGGCTTTTTCGCCTTCTTCGCCGCCGTGCTCGCGGTTCTTTCGGCAGCGGTCAGGTCGGCGTCTTTCTTTTTCTTCCCGAGGATCCAGTCGAGCGACCCGTCTTCCATCAGCTTTACGTAAAATTCGCGGTAGTGAAGATTTCCGAATCGATCCTGTTGGTTCAGCATCGTATCGAGTACGATGAGGTCGCCTTCTTCGCGAAGGAGAATCATTTTCTGCGCGTTCGCCTGGGTAAAATCTTTCGACATTCCCCACTGCGAGACCGGGGTGGCACTCGAAACTTGGGCGAACGGCACCGTGAGCTGGAACTTCGCGGCGCGATCACCGATGGTCGATCCATTCGCGTAGTAATAGACTTCTTCACCTTTCGTATCGGGGACGAGCGCGCCGAAGAGGAGGGAGTCTTCTTCTTTGAAGAGAACGCTGCGGCGGCGAGATTTCGAAGGATTCGTGTCGTCGCTCAAGATCATGCCCCAGGTTTGGGCGATGAGGGAGGTCGCGCCTTGCAGGCGTACCGCGGAGGCTTTACCTTCGGTCGCGATTTCGAGGTGTTTGAGGCGGTCCATCGAACGGTAGGTCGTGAATGGGAATTCGATTTGGGTGCCGAGGATGCGAGCCATGCGCGGGTAGCCGAGGATCGCGGGTGTAGAGCTACACGAAACGGACTGCTTAAACTTCGCGATCATGTCGCCGGCTTGATCTTCCTTCTTACATTCTTCGGCGAGGTACTTCGCGCGGGTGATCGTTTTCGGGAGTTCGTGAATCATCACGCCCGGATTCGTGCTTCCGAGTTTCGGGCAGGCTACGGCGGCGGTGACGTCATCGGTCGATTCGCGGGTGTCGTAAAAGTCCGCCGCGCAGACTTTCTGCGTCGATTTCAAGTCGGCGGCGGTGAAGGCAGCGAAAACGTTCGCGCCTCCGGCGAGCGATCCTTCCGTATTCAGGATTCGCGGGAGGGAGCAGAACTCCGAAATTTCGTTGGGGGATTCGAAACTCGTTTGAATTTCGCCCGGTGGGGTTTCGGTCTTCGGCGCGCTGAGAGCGGCGCCACAGAGGGAGAGGGATATGAAAATGAGGGCGTACTTTTGTGGGGTTTTCATCGGGGACCTTTCGGGTGGTCCTTATATCAAAAGTAGACAAAAACAGTCAAGTAATGATGGAAAACGTTCCAGACTTTTTAAAAGTCATTAATATCAATCACTTAAGTAGATCTAAATCGGAGCGTCCGGAACTTCGCTGACCGCGAGGGTCCGGTCGAAGAATTTGAAGCTGTTTTTAGAATCGTCGAGGAGTTTCCGACCCGGGCAAAGAATCGGCTCGTTCGGAAATTCTTCGTCGTTTCCTTGGAGCAGTTCGGGCCGGCATTTCTCGCGGATCTCGGCCAGGATCGCCGTGAACTTTCGTTGGTCGCCCTCGTCGAGCAGTTCGAGCTCGGCGATTCCTTCCGGCACGTATTTATAGAAGCTCGGAACTTCGGCGGACCAGAGAATCGGCGGGGACCCGATCGGACGTTCTTCCGGCGCCGAGTGAGCGCGTTTTTTATAGGCGACCGAGGCGTTTAGGTCGACCGTCTCGCCGAACTGCGTGTCGGCCCAAAACTACAGCGAACCGTTCCAGCAGCCTGCCCACTGGACGGCGTGATTTTCGAGGACTTCGATCCAGGCCGCTTCGCCGTACATGATCCGGGCCTGAATACCGTGTTGCTTCAGCGCTTCGACGACGGCAGCCGCGACCATGAGTGGAAAATCGGAACGATCGAACGCGATTCGGTCGACGACTTTCGTGACGATCCGGCTGACGTTCGCGATTACGGGTAACGGAGTGGACGTAATCGCGGAGGATGTAGCTTCGGACACGGCTTAATTTCCCGCCTGGGCGAGGAGGTAGCCCGCGCGCGCGACGAGGGCCCATGCGGCTAAGAACGCGAGCCCGCCGAGTGGAGTAACCGCGCCGAGAATTTTTACGCCGGAAAGGGCGAGGGCATAGAGGCTTCCCGAAAAAAGGAGAATGCCGATGGAAAAGAGCCAACCGATGGCTTGAATCCCGGCGCCGGAATTTGCTGGGTTAGTCGCATTCGAGAGCCAGATGCCGAACCCGAAAAGCGCGAGCGCGTGAATGAGGTGATAGAGGACGGCGGTATGCCAAACGCCCTTTTCATATTCCCCGAAACGCTCTGAGAGGGCGTGGGCCCCGAAAGCGCCGAGCGCCACTCCGAGGAAGGCGAAAATACCGGCAACCATGATCCAATTTCCAGCTTTCATCTAAGCCTCCGGGATAAGCGCGAGTCCGCGCGCGATCATTTCGTCACGATCGGACGAGAGTTTTCGAATTTCGGCGAGTCGGGTGCGAAGTTTCGCCGAGAGGGTGGGATTGCCAGGCGGAAGGATTTCGAGAATTTCGAGGCGGCTTAACCAGTCGTTCGCGTAGTCTTTCGTAAGTTCGCCCTCGATTTTTTCGAGTTCGGCCGCCGTCGCGCCGCCCGCCTCACGGAGCTTTCGAATGGCCGCGTAAAGTTCATTCAGCCGTCGATTCTCCGGAGTGAGATTCGACTTCGGCGCCATCGGGGATTGCTTAAAACCGCCGGTTTTCGCGACGTACGCCATTCGATCGGCCGCGCCGCCGAAAACGGAAACGACTTTATCGCCACAAGCGAGGTCGTAGGTGCCCCACTCGGGCTTGAAGAGGGTCTCGTTTCCGAGGGTAGCCGTGCAATCCACGAGCGAGAGGACGACGAGCTGGGAGTTTCGGCGAACCTGGGACTTCACTTTTCCGACGATGCGAATGCCGGAGGCGAATTCGAGATTTAAAACGCCGTTTATGGACATCTTCACGAGTTCGCTCTCGGAAACAAAGTTCAACGAGCGATCGGAGTTCTTGAGTTTGCCGATCACCGTCGAGAATCCATGAGCATGATAATCCGGGCCCTGGCCTTCTAGTTCCTGATCAGCAAACGCGACCTGGGTAGGCCCGTCGAGTTTTAAGTAGGCAAGCGCACCGCCAACTTCGCGAAACGAGACGACGACGCCGGAGAATTGAATCCCGCTATCGAGCGCGATCGTGCAGACGGTCTTCGCTTGGATCGCCTTTTCCACGGCGGATTTTCCGCCGGTTCGGAAGGCCATCGTCGCTGCGAAATCGTGGAGCACCTTCGTGAGGTGATGGAAATCCCTCGCGACGAAGAGCTGGGGCTGAGGTTTCGTAATATCGTAAGCGGTAGATACGCACTCCAGCGAAAGATTTTCCCGCGCCACCTTCGGTCCGAGGCAGGAATAAGATTCACCGAGCGACGAAAGAAGACCGGCGCCATAAATTTTCGGATCTTCCGTCGAACCGACGAGGCCGTATTCGACCGTCCACCAGTTCATGCGCGCCATGTAGGTCGCTTCCGAGGCGAAAGTCACCGCCAGGGCGGTCGCGTCGAGGAGGAGCTGGGCTTGATCGATCTGACCATCCGAAGATTTCGGATCTTCCTTCACGATCGAGAGATTCCGGACGGCTTCGTAAACCGCCATGTCCTGATAGGAGAAGATCGCTCGGCGCGAAATTTCGCCGTACGCGCGGAGGTAAGCTGAGTATTCCGGATCGGCGATGATCG
>JBBQMV010000287.1:0-3714 GCA_038329315.1 Bdellovibrionia bacterium
AAGTCGACCCTTCCGAAAATTATCGCTCCGACAGAAACTGTGAAGGCGAAGGTTCGCGTAAAAGAAACGACAGTTAAGTATACTATCGAAGGTACTTCGGTGAAGTCGGTCGATCTGAAGGAAAAGCTCAAGACCGATGCCGACGCCGGAACCATCAAGGCGAAAAAGCATCTCCAAATCGACGAGACGACGGCGACGACTTCGAAGTCGGTCGATCTGACCGAAAAAGTAAAAGTGAACACCGTCACCGGCGTCACTAAGGAAAAGACGAATCTCGATGTCGCGGTTTCGACTCCGAATGCGGATTCTGAAATCCACTACGACAACAAGGTGAAGTCGAACGAACAGACGAACGAAACAAAAATTCGTACCCACCTCGACGAAAAGACGACGACCGCGAACTCTTCCTCGAGCATGAAGTTCAAGCTCAAGGGAAAGATCAAAGGCACGAATCAATCGATCGACCTTTCCGATCTCTCGGATAGCGAGTAATCGTGAAAACCCTTATCTTTCTCGTATTATTTGCGTCCACGTTTTCCTCGGCTTTTGCCGGCACTGAGTGCTCGGACATGGCAAACAGCGACGGGATTCGTCGCTGTTTGGATTTCCGAACCGAGGTTGCGGAAAGCCTACTCGTGACGAATATCGATTCGATCGACGATCTCCTGTCGAGGAAAGACGAGAGCCAAGCGAAGAAGCTCATGGCGACCCAAAAAGCGTGGATGCAGCTTCGGAACGCGAACTGCGGCTTTGCCGTGGGCAAATCGACGGGCGACGAAGGCGGATTCACTGAAGTGAGTTGCCGCCTTTCGGAGACTCTGAAGCGCGTTCACGAGCTTGAAGACATTCTTGAAGACCTAAAGAGTGGAAGTAATAAATCGTTTCGTGAAGCCATCGACGGGCTTGTCGAAGTTCGCGATCCGACCGTGAGTGCGAGGAAAATCGCGAATCCGTTCGGAGTTTCCCTGATCAATCGCGAATTCGCCGCCGCCCAGAATGCACTGATGGGTTCTGCGGCCGTGAAAGCAAATCAGCTCCGGATTAAATCGCTTCGAATTATCGACGAAGGTTCGGCTTCGGTTTGCGGTAAGGCCAGCGTGTACATCGCGGAACTCGGGTATTTTGCCCAGAAGACCCAAAAGTACGTGAAGATTTATGTTTTGTCGGATCTGAATAAAGACCGAACCGTGAAGGCGATCAAGACTTCGGTCCAAGAAAATATCGAGTCCGACCCCGTTTGTCCTCAATAAGGATTATTCCCATGAAAAAGATTGCAGCGATTTTTTTTGCGACGACGGTTCTTACGGGATGCGGAAATACTTCGCCAAGCCAGGCAAAGGTCGACTCTCGCACTCAAGAGCGGCACACCACCGGGAACACGACGACCGACTCGGCTCCGATGACGGACCCGGTTTCGATTCCTGTCGCGAAATCGACCGAACTTCCGGCCGAAGTCGTGCTCGAAGCGACCTACGACGGCGAAGTGAAGTTAAGCCCTTTCACTTCGGGCCAAAATTTAATGACGATGCTCGACGCCTCGATCTCGGTGACGACTGAAACGCCGAGTATCGGAAAAGTTTATCGTCTGATGCAGGCGAAGGCAGTAAAGTTCGTTTCGCCCGACATCGGAACCTGCGCGCTCAGTCAGCGGAATTTCAATACGGCTTCGGCCGACAGCAAATCGGGTCTCACGTTCATGGGTTCGGACACCTTGGATGGCGAAATGCCGTGCGCGGCATTCCTGATGTCCGCGAAGTCCCAGGGAATGGTCATCGAGTTCTCGAACGTGCCAGTTTCGCAGATCTCCGACACTTCGATCGCGAAAGTGACGTTGAAAATTTCTCCGGCCGCCTCTCACTAAACGGCTCGTTAGAAATTTGGATTTCCTACTTCGCGCGTTTACTTCCCCGCGCGGAGTTTCGAGTGTTTCTTCCCGTAGGTGAAATAGATCACGAATCCGATCGCGAGCCAGACGATGAGCCGAATCCAGGTATCAAGCGGTAGGCCCGTCATCACCCAAAGGCACGCTGCTGCGCCACCGATCGAGACGAACCAATACGCCGGCGTCCGGAACGGGCGCTCGCGGTTCGGATCGGTCTTCCGGAGGATCGGGATACTCAAGCAGACGAGCACGAAGGCGAGCAGCGTCCCGATCGAGACGAGTTCACCCACGAGCGACATCGGCATCACACCGCCACATAACGCGACGAAAACGCCAGTTAGCTTTGTCGCTGAGCCCGGTGTCCCGTACTTCGGATGAATCTTATGGAACCAAGGGAGAAGGCCGTCCTTCGCCATAGCGTAGAAGATCCGAGTCTGGCCGAGCATCATCACGAGAATGACCGAAGTTAAACCAGCGAGTGCGCCGAACTTTACGAAGAACGAGATCGTGTGCGAAGTGCCCGAGCCCCAACCGCGAAGCGCGACGATCCGATCGACGCCGACGGCGATCGGATCGGGTACGGCGAGCGCCGTATAGTTCACGACTCCGGTAAGTGTTAGCGCCATAAGAATGTACATCACGGTACAAGCCACGAGCGACGTGAGAATCCCGATCGGGAGGTCCCGCTGCGGATTCTTCGCTTCCTGGGCGGTCGTCGAAATCGCATCGAAGCCGATGTACGCGAAGAATACGACGCCTGCACCGGTAAGGACCCCTGGCCAGCCGAAACTTAAGTATTCGCTCATGGCGCGTGACCATCGACTGAACCGGGACTAGCCGTGCAAGGCCAGACGCCGCTGGATTCGCGATCCAGTTCGCCGAATCGATCACGCCCCATCCGATCGCGATGAACGCGAGGATGATGAAGACTTTCACGAAAACGATAATGTTATTCAGTTTCGCGGATTCTTTAATGCCGCGGAATAGAACCCACGCAGTGAAAAGCGCGATCGCGGACGCGGGGAGGTTCCAGATACCGTGCGCAGTTTGGCCATCGAGTAGCGTGACGGTTTCCCACGGACCTTTGGTGAGGCGAAGGAGGCCGTCGGTGAGTTCCATCCCGAGGGTCTTCGTCAGGAGTGAGATGAGGTATCCCGACCAGGCGGCCGAGACTGTCACCGCGCCGAACGCGTATTCGAGGATTAAGTCCCAACCGATGATCCAGGCGATGAATTCGCCCATCGTCGCGTAAGAGTAAGCGTATGCGGAACCTGCGACCGGAACCATCGCGGCCATTTCCGCGTAGCAGAGGCCGGCAAAGGCGCAGAGAATTCCGCCGATGACAAAGCTATAGACGATTGCGGGTCCCGCGTAGTTCGCCGCCGCTAGTCCGGTGAGCGAAAAAATCCCGGCGCCGATGATTGCACCGATGCCGAGTGCGGAAAGATTCCACGCGGTGAGATGCCGCTGCAAAACGCCGCCGGACCCGCCACCCTGGCCCCGCTCCGAAAGTTCCGGGTCGTTGGCGTCGGCAATCATGCGATCGAGGTCTTTTTTGATGAACAGGCTCATGGCGGGGAGTTCCTTGGGCGAGAGGGGAAATCTTATTTCAATGCTTGAGATTCACAGGTTATTTTGCAGGGAGAGGGGTGTCAATCCATGTCCGATCTCATGAAGACTCTGTTTCGAACGAAATCGATCGCGGACATCGTTCGGGATTCAGAGAGGAACCCCGACGGACACGAGTCTGGGGGAATGAAGCGCACGCTGACGGTGGTCGAACTGACCGCCTTCGGAATCGCGGCGATCATCGGCGCCGGGATTTTTTCGAC
>JBBQMV010000288.1:0-3681 GCA_038329315.1 Bdellovibrionia bacterium
AAGACGTGAGCTCGGAGCGCGATGAACTTCAGCTTCTCGCCCTCATTCGAAAGCATTTTACCTTAACCGGCAGCGAACGCGCCCAGTCGATGCTCGAGGACTGGACGAAGGCGCGCGGATCGTTCCGAAAACTCATCGCGACCGAATATAAACACGTACTCGCGCGTCGCGCAGAAGCCGAAGCCAAGAAGCAGGAGGCGAGCCGTGTCTGACCCTCATGGCTTTCTAAAATTTAAGCGTAAGGCGGGCACGCGCCGCCCGGTGAGCGAGCGGCTAGGGGACTACCGCGAATTCGAAGTCGCACCCGAGGTTTCGGTTTTGAAGGAGCAAGCGCGCCGCTGCATGGACTGCGGAGTTCCGTTTTGCCAGGGTGACACGGGCTGTCCCGTGAAAAATATCATTCCGGATTTTAACGAGCTCGTCACCGAAGAGCGCTGGGACGAAGCGCTTCGATCGCTCCACTCGACGAATAATTTTCCGGAGTTTACCGGGAAGCTCTGTCCGGCGCCGTGCGAGTCGGCCTGCGTCCTCGGAATTTCCGATGATCCGGTCACGATTAAGAACCTCGAGCTGAGTATCATCGAGAAGGGGTTTCTCTCCGGCAAAGTCGTACCGGGCGCGGTGAAGGCTTCGACCGGTAAAAGAATCGCGATCGTCGGGTCTGGCCCTGCAGGCCTCGCGGCCGCCCAGCAACTCGTTCGCCGCGGGCACGCGGTCGTCGTTCATGAAAAGGCCGACGCCATCGGTGGACTCCTTCGTTACGGAATTCCGGATTTCAAGATGGAAAAACACGTCCTCGATCGGCGCCTGGACCAGCTCGTCGCCGAGGGAGTGGTTTTCCGAACCGGAATCGATATCGGAAAAACGCTGACGCTTACGGAGCTCGAACGCGACTTCGACGCCGTCTGCCTGACGGTAGGGGCAGAAAAACCCCGTGACCTCAGAGTTCCGGGACGCGACCTTCCGGGCGTTCATTTCGCGATGGATTACCTCATTCAGCAAAATCACCGAATCGCCGGGAAGACCGTCGAGGGTCCCACGATCGATGCCCGCGGTAAGCATGTCGTGATTCTCGGAGGCGGGGATACCGGATCGGACTGTCTCGGCACTGTCCTTCGCCAGGGCGCGGCCTCCGTGCACCAATTCGAGTTGCTTCCGATGCCGGGTGAGAAGCGCGACGAGGTCTTAACACCTTGGCCGACTTGGCCGATGAAGCTCCGTACTTCGCACGCACATGAAGAAGGCGGCGACCGTGGATGGAGCATTTCGACGACCGAATTCGTCGGCGACGCGAATGGCGTTACGACGTTGAAAGGAATCCACACGGACACTGGCGAGGTTTTCGAAATGAAGGCCGACCTCGTACTGCTCGCGATGGGATTTACTGGCGTGACCGGAGTCTCGGCCGTCGTAAAATCCGCGCGGGAAACCGTCATCGTCGGACCCGATTTCCAAACGAACCGCCCGGGCGTCTTCGCCGCTGGCGACGCGACTCGTGGCGCTTCGCTCATTGTCTGGGCGATCGCCGACGGCCGGAAGATGGCCGCCGCGGTCGATCGGTACGTCGCCGTCAGTGGCCCCCAGATTTCTCGCTCATCTGTGAACCCCCCGCCTCACCTGGAGTCGTAATTTTCAGCGCGGACTTCGCGTCAAATTCCTCCGATTTGCCACGCACTAACCTTCGCGCTAACGTCAGCTTCGTGAAGAAGTCTGATCGCTGGCAGAGCTCGATGTATGACGAAGCATTCGCGAACGCGACGATCGCGTCGCGTAAGTTCGCGCGCATTGCTGAACTCGAGGCCGACTTTCTGGTGACCGCGCTCGGCTTAGCTCCGGGCGAGCGACTCCTCGATATTCCGTGTGGCACTGGCCGCCACGCTAGGGTCTTTGCGAAACACGGGGTCCGAGTGACGGGCGTCGACTTAAACTCCGGGCTCGTGCGGATGGCGAAGGCTACTCCGACGAAATCTCGAGGAACCGTCCGTTACGCCGTAGGCGATATGCTGGACCTAAAAAAATACCGGGCGAAGTTCGACGTCGTCGTGAACCTATTCACGAGCTTCGGATACTTTTCCGATGAGCGAAAGAACGCGCGCGTTTTACGTGAGATGGTTTCGGCGCTCCGTCCGGGTGGCCGGCTCGCGATTCATCTGATCGATCGGGATTGGTTAATCCCAAGATTTAAACCCGTTTCAAAATCATCTCTAAACGGGGTCCTGACCACCGAAGCCCGAGACTACGATCCGAAAACAAAACGGATCGAATCGCGCACGATCTCCCTCGACTTAAAGTCTGGGAAGAAGCGTGAGTATTACCACCAGACGCGACTTTACTCGAAGTCCGAGATGGTGAAGCTTTTTAAAGCCGTGGGACTGAAGCGTATTCAGGTCTTTGGCGACACCGACGGATCGCTCTATAAAAAAGGGGAGTCGTCGCACCCGATTTACATCGCTTGGAAATCCTCATGAAGATGCCCGTACCCCCGAAGTGTCCGAAGATCCCGAAAACGTTCAATGAGCATGGCGTCTCGCGCGAAGACCCGTACTTTTGGCTACGCGAAAAAGAAAATCCGAAGGTGAAGGAATATGTCGAGGCCGAGAACGCCTATTACTCGGAAGTGATGGCGGGGCTCGCCGACCTGAAGAAAGATTATTTCGAGCGGCTAAAGGCGCGGCTCGAACCGGAAGCGATCGAAGTACCGTACCGATCGGGCGCTTTTCGCTATGGCTCGCGGATCGAAAAGGGATCTGAGTATGCGCTGTTTTTCCGGAACGGGGTTTCCGCCTCGGGCACGGCTGGACCGGAAGAGGTGATTCTCGATTTGAATGAGTTTGCGAAAAAGCATAAGTTCGTCGATCTCGGCACCTACGTGCCGAGTGATGCCCATGATCTTCTGGCGTATACGCTCGATACCGAGGGCGACGAAATCTACCGTCTGGCTTTCAAACCGCTCGGAACCCGCGCGTCGGCACCGACCGAAACGATCGAAGCGGTCGATGGTGGCGTCGTCTTCAGCGCAGATGGCTCGAGTCTTTACTATGTGAAGCTGAACGATCAGCATCGTCCGTTCCAGCTCTGGGCGCACGTGCTCGGAACGGCGGCTACCACGGACCGGTTACTCTACGAAGAGGCCGATCCCAGATTTTTTCTTTCCGCCGGAAAGTCGAGCGATGGGGAGTGGCTCATCCTGAACTCTGCGAACGCGGATTCGACGGAAGTCTGGCTTGCGCCACGTGCGGGCCGGGTCGATTCGCTGAAATGCTTTTCGCCGCGGAAGGCGAAGCACGAATACGAACTCGACGCCCAGGGCGATCGGTTTCTCGTGCTCTCGAACCATGAGGAATTAAATTTTTCCCTCTACGAAGTGCCGACGGAGGGCGAAGTTCCTGCCACCGAAAAGTGGTCCCGGATTTTCGCCGGTGACGCGCGCGTCGACCTTCGGGATATCGCCGTGTTTAAAACCCATTTCGCGCTTCTTTACGCGGACGCGGGCGTGATCGGGGTTCGGATCTTCGCGGGTAAGGATAACGGGAAGTCCTACGAGATTCCGTTCCCGGAAATGATTCGAAACGTCCTTTTCCTAAACAATGAAGAATACCTGAACGACCGAGTGCGGGTGAGTTACGCGAGCCCGGTGACGCCGCCCGAAACCGTCGAGTACGGACTCGCGGATGGATCGCG
>JBBQMV010000289.1:0-3680 GCA_038329315.1 Bdellovibrionia bacterium
TTCGGCCATCGACGGCGAACTTCTCATAGCCATGTACGTGGCCAGAAATCATCGCCAGTGTTTTCCGGGCCGCGAGGAAGGACGGAACGATCTCGTTCTTAACGCATTTCGTATCGCCGGTCGTGCGGCTGTTCGTAAACGGAGGATGGTGCAGCAGGGCCAATACCCCGCGGATCTTCGGGTCGGCGTCCGCGATCGCGAGTTCGTTTACGAACCACTTCTTTTCGGTTTCCCACTCACCGGATTGTAAAACGTCGCAGTTCGAATCGAGATAGAGGATGCGGACGCCATCGGCATCGTACCGCCCCCATTTCGAACCTTCGAGATTCGGGAAACGCTCGATCATATTTTTCTCGCCCGCCCTACGGCCGCCGAAATAGTCGTGATTTCCGTAGAGTCCGAGCACTCGAGCGCCGTTATGGAAAATGCCGGAGGCAATTTCGTCGAAGTAGTTCCAATGGCGACGCGACGATCCCATGGCGACCATGTCGCCCAAAAAAAAGAAGGCTTGGGGCCGCTCTTTCGCGGCGGCATCAAGCAGACGGATGCGCTCCGGATCGTTTTGCTCACGTCCGATTAGCCGTTCGATTCCGAGCGTGCGCTGGGTATCGCCCACAAGCACAAAAAGTCCATTTGCTTCCGAAAGCGTACTCATCCCCATGAGTATACCCACGATCGCCCACCAGCGCCCCATTCGACCTCCATGTTGC
Organism: Bdellovibrionia bacterium; assembly: GCA_038329315.1. Taxonomy (GTDB): domain Bacteria; phylum Bdellovibrionota; class UBA1018; order UBA1018; family UBA1018; genus JACMQW01. The sequence continues at coordinate 711 of JBBQMV010000289.1, forward strand.
CGTTAGGTTTTAAGTGTAAGTCGGGGTTTCCAGCCCACACGCATAAAAATTCCGGCCCAAGTTTTAACAAACTGGACTTAATTACTCAAGCATTAAAAACCTAGAAACCCCTATGAATCAGCGGATTTGACAGCTGTAAACCTTTTGGTCACCCCGCCCGGTTCTACTCGCGTAAAGCGCCTCGTCGCCGGGCACACCTTCTGCTCTAAGGGCAGAATGGCATTCTCGTCGGTCTCGAAAAATCTGTTCGCGCTCGCATGTGCGCTAACCCTCCTCGCCAGCAGCCGCCCGGCAGCCGCGAGTCTCTATCTCGAAAATGCAACTGTCCACGACGAAGCGGACGCCGCTAAGCTTTCGATTATCGAACTTCTCGACTACCGCACGTTCGCAGTGAAGGCCGTCGACGAACTTAATACCCAATCAAACGGCGGAGTCCCGCTTCGCGCCGACCAGCTCGAACCGCTCCATCTGAACATCGTCGCGCGGAGCGAACTGAAAGATAAGCTGATCCACCAAATCGAGCCGTACCTCGATCTCGTGAACCATCCCGAAAAGGTTCGTACCGATGAAGAGCTCTTCCATTACCTCCAAGCCATGGCGATCGGTTACGCCCTGACGGATAACTATCAAGATTTCGTCGAAACGATCCAAAACAACAATCTTCTCCGCCACATCTCAAACGAAGAGAATAGTAGCTTTCACAAATCGAAGAACCTCCTGCGCGAAACCGTGAAGATGTTCTATTCCGTTCGCTTTCATCGGGCGGCACTCCGAGGCGCTCGTCGATTCGACGAACTCGGAATCGATCTAAATCAAAAGGTACTCGCCGACCCGGATCTCAGGTTTTTTTGGATGGTGATCGAATCAAGCGCAACTTTCGAGTATCTCAGCAAACAGACCGACTTCCAGCGCGTGAAGTACGATATAGGCTTCTTCTTTAAGAAACTTTTCGGGTCGAAACGAATTTTTAAAGATATTATCCACAACACCCTCGCCGATACGGTATTCGCGCTTTCGAAAGCGTTTGGAAATACCGCCGGTCTCTTCCAGTTCCGTCGCGGCTACCTCTATCATTCTCAGCCACTCATCGCGGATCTCCTCACGAAACTTCGCCCCGGCGACGTCCTCCTCGAGAAGACCCCGTTCCGCCTTACAGATAAGTTCATCCCGGGTTACTGGGGCCACAACGCGATTTGGCTCGGGACCGAAGACGAACTGAAAGCGCTCGGAATTTGGGACGACCCGAAGATTAAGCCACTCCAAGCACGGATCCACATCGGACAAAGCATCGTCGAAGCCCTTCGTCCGGGCGTGACCACAAATACGCTCGAGCATTTCACCGATATCGATTGCTTCGCACTCCTGCGCCGTACGAATTACAGCACCGACCAGATGAAAGAAGCCATCCTCCGCGCCGCTTCCCAGTATGGTAAGAAGTACGACTTCGGATTCAACGTCGAAACCCAAGATACGCTCGTGTGTTCCGAGCTGATGTTCATGGCCTACACGGACGTTCCGTATAAGCTCGATAAGGTGCTTGGACGTTACACGATTAACCCGGACTCGGTGGCGGAAGCCGCCATTAACGGGACCTTCGACATCGTCACGCTGATCTCCGATGGTCATTTTGCATTTGGAAATCTCCGGGATGCGATGCGAGACTTGATTACACCAAATCAGTAGTCGTTCGCAGGGAGAATCGCATGTCCGTCGGAATCAAAACTGGGCTTTCTGCTTTCGTCACCGTGTTCGTTCTCTGGATGATCCGTGATCGTCTCCACTTCGATCCGGCGGCTTATTCGGCCCACCTCGCGGACAACAATAGCCACTTCGGAATTCCGAACATCTGGACCGTGATCACGACCAGCGGATATGCGTACTTAGGGGCCTACGGGCTCATCCGACGAAGCCAGTTCCCGGAGAGCTACCGAACCCTCGGAACGATCTTCGCCTTCGCTATCCTCGGCACCGGCTTCGGCTCTTCCTATTTTCACTATAATCCGAATCCAAGCACTCTCTTTTGGGACCAACTTCCGATGAGTATCGGATTCGCCAGTTTCGCGGGGATGGTCATCGCGGACCGTGTTTGCGTGAAAACCGGTCGGATCCTCGGATACTTGCTCACGGTCGTGGGGCCGTGGTCCGTGTGGAACATTTATTTCGGGAACGGCGAAACCTTTTACTACATCTGCCTCCAGTTTGGGACGCTACTCTTCGCGCTACTTGTGATCGCGCTCACCCGCGCAGCGAAGATGAAAACTTCGCTCATCTTCTTCGGTTTGATTGCCTATGTCGTAGCGAAGGTCCTCGAGACCTACGACGGGCCGATTTTCGACGCGCTCGGATTCATCAGCGGGCACTCGCTCAAGCACATCGCCGCGACGATCGCGCTCTGGGCGATCTTCAAGGGAACTGTCGAAACGAAGGTTTAAAGCATCCCGGCCGAGGGGTTGACTCCGTTGACAAACGCGGCGCTCGTCGGAGATACCGAAAAACGCATGACGGAAACGCCGATTTTTATCGACCGCGAAACCATCCGGCTCACCAAAGACGGGCTTTTCCTATCCGATGGCGAGGAGATCACCCACGCGCGAACCGTAGCCGGTTTTCACAAATTCCTCGGACGCGATGAGAACGGTTACTTCATTCGTATCGGAACCGACTTTAAACGGATCGAAGTCGAGGACACCGCGGCGTTCGTCGTCGGGATCGACTGGCGTGGAGGCGAAGGAAATGAAACCGTCGAACTCCTGCTCGCGAGCGGTGAAAAAGAAATGCTCGATCCGACCACCCTCGGCTACCGGCCGGATCGCCTTACTTGCCGGGTGAAAAACGGAACCGAGGACGCCAAGTTTCTCCGAAAGCCGTACCTCGAACTCCTCATGCACGCGCTCGCGGAAAAAGACGGTTACTCGATTCGAGTCGCGGGGCAAACAATCCGGCTCGGGCAGTTTTAGTCCCGGCACGGAG
>JBBQMV010000290.1:0-3665 GCA_038329315.1 Bdellovibrionia bacterium
CTACGTGATCCCGAAAGGGAAGTTTAAGGTCATCTCCGACCTGCGAGCGAAACTAAAGAACGTCGACATGCTCTACCTCGCAACCGATGAAGACCGCGAAGGCGAAAGCATTTCCTGGCACTTGATCGAGCTGCTCAAGCCGAAAGTTCCGGTGAAGCGAATGGTGTTTCACGAAATCACGAAAGCGGCGATCGAGCACGCCCTGACCGATACGCGCGAAATCGACCAAAACCTCGTAAGCGCCCAAGAAACGCGCCGAGTACTCGACCGCCTCGTCGGTTACACGGTCTCGCCACTCATCTGGAAAAAAATCGCCTTCGGTCTTTCCGCCGGCCGCGTTCAATCCTCCGCCCTTCGTATGATCGTCGATCGCGAACGCGAACGGATCGCGTTCCGCCGCGCGAAATACTGGGATCTTCAAGCGACCGTCGCCGAGGCGAAGGCAAAAGATCCCGCCAAGGAAGCGTTCGACGCGAAACTGTACTCCGTGAAGGGCCAGCGGATCGCGACTTCGAAAGATTTCGACGAAACGACGGGGAAACTCCTCGAAGGAAAAGAAGTTCTCCTTCTCGACGGAAAAGAATCGTCCGCGCTTCTCGAGCGCGTGAAAAAAGAAGCTTGGAAGGTCATCGGGATCGAAGAACGCCCGGTATCCTCGAAGCCTTCCCCCCCATTCATCACTTCGACGCTCCAGCAGGAAGGGAACCGAAAGCTCGGCCTCTCTTCGCGCGAAACGATGCGCATGGCTCAGCAGCTGTACGAAGAAGGTCTTATCACCTATATGCGTACCGATTCGCCGACACTCTCCACCCAAGCGGTGGCCGCGGCGCGGGACGCCGTGAAAGAACTCTACGGCGATAAATACCTTCCGACCGAACCGCGCTCGTACTCTTCAAAGGATAAGCAAGCTCAAGAAGCCCACGAAGCCATTCGTCCCGCCGGTGCCGAATTTATCCATCCCGATAAAACCGGACTTTCGGGTAAGGCGCGCGATCTCTACGAACTGATTTGGATGCGTACCGTGGCTTGCCAAATGGTCGATGCGCAAAAGAAGTCCGTCACAGTGAAAATCGAAGCGGCCGATGCGATCTTCAACGCGAGCGGATCGACGATCACTTTCCCGGGGTATCTCCGCGCGTATGTCGAGGGTTCGGATGATCCAGGCGCCGCGCTTGCGGACAAAGAAACGATACTTCCGCCACTCAAGCAAGGCGACGTTCTGAAACTCGTCGGCGTCGAAAGCCTCGAGCACGAAACCCAACCCCCGGCGCGCTTCACGGAAGCTTCGATCGTGCGGGAACTCGAAAAGGCCGGCATCGGTCGCCCGTCGACGTACGCTTCGATTATCTCGACGCTCATCGACCGCGACTACGTTCGAAAGAACGGAAACGCGCTCATTCCGTCGTTTACCGGAATCGCCGTCACTCAGCTTCTCGTGAAACACTTTAACCACCTCGTCGACGCGAAATTTACGTCCGAGATGGAACGCTCGCTCGATGAAATCGCCGAAGGAAAGAAGGAACGCCTTCCGTACCTCCGCGCTTTTTACCTCGGAAAAGACGGGCTCCGCGCCCAGATCGCATCTAAAGATAAAGGAATCGATCCAGGCGAATCCCGTACACTCGACCTCCCCCACTTAAAGGGCGTCGACGTGAAAATCGGTCGCTACGGCGCGTACGTGATCCAGCCTGGAAAACAGGGTGCGGAAGAAATTCACGCGTCGATTCCGGAAGACATCGCGCCGGCCGATCTGACCGAAGATAAAATCGCGGAGATCATCGAAATCTCGGCCCAGGGTCCGAAGCCGATCGGTGAAGACCCGAAAACGAAACAAAAAATTTACTGCCTCACCGGCCGCTTCGGCCCATACGTCCAGCTCGGACCGACACCCGAACTTACCGGAGAACAGGCGAAAGAAACCGATAAGAAGAAGATCAAAGTCCTGATGGCGGCCCTTCCGAAGCCTAGGCGCGCTTCGGTCCCGAAGGGCGTCGATCCGCGCGAAGTGACGATCGAACAAGCCCTGAAATGGCTCTCGCTCCCGCGCGAACTCGGAACGCATCCGGAAACGAAGACGCCGGTTCTCGCAAACAACGGCCGGTTCGGTCCGTACGTCCAAAACGGAACCGACTACCGTTCGCTAAAAAAAGAAGACGACGTTTACACGGTCACCTTCGCCCGCGCGATGGAGCTCCTTCTTCAGCCGAAACAGGGTCGCGCGAGCTCGAAGATCCTCAAGGAACTCGGACCGCACCCGGAAGACCAAAAGCCGATGCAGGTCCTCGAGGGAAAATTCGGCCCGTACATCAAGCACAAGTCGACCAGCGCCTCGATCCCGAAGGATCAAGCGCCAGACACGGTCACCGTCGAACAAGCCGTAGAGCTCCTCAAGGCTCGCAAGGCCATGGGAAAGAAACGACGCTAAAACCGTCAAAAATCCGACAATTTTGAAGGTTCGAATTGTTAGAAACTCTTATCCATTGAATTCGCCACCCGTCCCTTTATCCTAAATACTATGCAAAGACGCCCTTGGCCGCTCGTGTTCCTCGCCTTGCTCCAAATCCTGGGTCCGATCGGAAGTATTTTCATTTCGGCGTACGTGAACAAAGTCGGCTTCTTCGAAATGGCCGCCGCGATCTGGAAGTACTCGCGCGCATGGGACCTCGTCGAATTTTACGCACTCCCGATTTCCCAAGGAGTCTTCATTTTCTACGCGAAGCGCTTTGGCTACTACGCCGTGCTCGTCCTCGCGGCCTTCTCGATTTATCTGAACGTCCAAGAGTGGACAGTCGCGAAAGACGTGATCACCCTTCCGATCCTCCTCGGCGTAACCAGCACGAACGTCGCGCTGATCGTTTACCTCCTTCTCCCAAATGTTCGGGTCGTCTTCATGAATTCGCGCCTGCGTTGGTGGGAAACACCACCTCGCTACATCGTTTCGATGAAGGCCCAAGTTTCGAAAGAAGATGGCCACGCAAAGCCCGCTACCATTACCGATCTTTCCGTCGGCGGAGCTGGGATTCTCGTTGAATCCGAACTCTACCAACAAGGCGATACGATTCTCCTCACCTTCGAACATGACAACACGACGATCCTCATGCGCGCACTTGCCGTCTACGGTCGCGGCGACTCAACGGGGGGCCATCGCTACGGGCTCGAATGGCAGCGCGGAGCCGCCGAAGATGAAAAGCGCACGATGCGATTCTTGGATGAATTGGAAGAGAAGCGCACGCCCTTGATGCGGGTTCCTCCGAAGTGGAAGGAAGATCTCGTCGCGTGGTGGACGCGCGCTCGTAAGTCGCCTAGCGCTTGGGTACCGGAAGTTCCTAAGAAGAAATAGCTCGCTCTGTTCGGTAGTCATCCGTTTTCCCGACCCTTCGGCGATATTCAAGACCACACTCTAGCTTGCGCGAAACAACTGATCCTTCAGTAACTTTCACAAACTGGCCCCCTAGCTTGCGCTTTTGGGGGTGAGCCTCTGGTTGTGAAAGCTCACGTAAATACTGATGTGGTCGATCAGGCCGGCTCGCGTCTTGGAAGTGCACCAGGTTCTTCTGAAGAGTCGATTGAGATTCGCGCGCAGCATGGCGCAGGTGTGGTTGAGGGGAAAAAGTGGATCAAACCCGATTTGCTTGAGCTCACCCTGCCCGGTGACGCAACCTCGT
>JBBQMV010000291.1:0-3661 GCA_038329315.1 Bdellovibrionia bacterium
CCATCGATCTGGTCGACGAAGCTGCCGCACGCATTCGGATGCAGATCGAATCGCGTCCCGACGAAATCGACCAACTCGAGCGCCGCATTCTCCAGATGGAAGTCGAAAAGGCCGCCCTGAAAAAGGAAAGTGACCGTGCCTCGAAAGAACGACTGGAAGTCATCGACCGCGACCTTTCGAACTTAAAAGAAAAGAGTTCCGGACTCAAGGCGCGCTGGGAAAACGAACGGACCGAAGTCCAAAAGGTGAAAATACTCCAAGAGCAGATCGAAAAAATACGTCTCGAATCCGAAGCGGCTGAACGTAGCGGAAATCTCGAGAAAGCCGCCGAACTTCGGTATGGCAAGCTCATTGCGCTCCAAAAAGACTACGACACCACGGTCGCTAAAAACGCCGATAAAGTCGGTGAAGGGCTCCTTCGCCAAGAAGTCTCTGAAAACGACATCGCTGAAGTCGTCGCTAAGTGGACCGGTATTCCGGTTACGAAAATGCTCGAGGGCGAACAAGATCGCCTCCTAAAAATGGAGAACCGCATCGAAGACCGCGTCGTTGGACAAAAACGCGCGATCGAAGCGATCTCGAACGCCGTTCGTAGGTCCCGTATGGGACTCCAGGAAAAAAATCGTCCGATCGGCTCGTTCCTCTTCCTCGGTCCGACCGGAGTCGGGAAGACCGAGACCGCAAAGGCCCTCGCCGAATTTCTCTTCGACGACGAAAAGGCCATGATCCGGGTCGATATGTCCGAATATATGGAAAAGCATTCGGTCGCGCGTCTGCTCGGAGCACCTCCGGGCTACGTCGGTTATGAAGAAGGCGGAGCACTTACAGAAGCCGTTCGTCGGCGCCCATATTCGGTCCTCCTTTTCGACGAAATCGAGAAGGCTCATCCAGACGTCTTTAACGTCTTCCTCCAAATCCTAGACGACGGTCGCGCAACCGACGGTCAGGGCCGCACGGTTGATTTCACAAACACGGTCATCATCATGACTTCGAACCTCGGAAGTCATTTGATTCTCGAAGAGAAGGACCCAGAAAAACTCGAAATCGAAATTGGGAAGCTTCTCCGGTCGCATTTTCGTCCCGAGTTTTTGAATCGCATCGATGAGGTCGTAACCTTCGATCACCTCGAGCGCGACGATCTCGCACGAATTGTGGAAGCCTACACCCGAAAGTTAAACGGAATGCTCCAAGAGAGGGGGGTAACGCTCACCTTCACTCCGGAAGCGCTCACACTGCTGACCGAGAAGGGTTACGATCGTGACTACGGCGCGCGCCCGATGAAGCGGGTGTTCCAACGGGAAATCCAAAACCCACTTTCGATCGGACTTCTCGAAGGGAAGTTTCCACCCGGATCGAAAGTCCAGGTCGGCGTTAAAAAGGACGGCTTCTCTTTTACAACCGCGTGATTAACTGATCACTTAACTGGCGCCGGGTAGCTCTTGTTCACATCGACTGGTACCGAGTACGGCGCAGTCCAAAGAGTTTGAAATATCTTTTCACCGGTCGAGGCAAGGTCTGGGCGCTTCATCACGATTTCAATATCTCGAGTGGCGTCGAAATAACCTTTCGACCAGTTCGATGTGCCAACCCAGTAAATCTTCTGATCGACAACCATCGTCTTCGAGTGAACAACACGAGAAAAGGGAATGTGGCCGCCTGGAAGATCTGGAACGGTATTGATCCGAACTTCGACGTTCGGGACTAGCGAGATTGACTTGATCGAATCAATTTCGCTCTTCGTCGTGTTCCAGTGCGAAACGAGGAGTTGGATCTTCACGCCGCGCTTCGCGGCAGCGCGAAGTGCGTCGTCGATCACCGTCCAAGGCTTTCCGCCGCCGTAGACCGAGGTGGTATAATCGAGGAGGGTGACTTGGACCGAGACCTTTGCCGCGCCAATAAGCGAAACGAGGGTCTTAATACCACTCGTAATGCCTTTTGGGTTTAGACTATCTGGACTCGAAACAAGTTCGACGTCTGATGGCCCGCGGGACGTTGCGGGAACGGATTCGTTTCCCCACTTTCCGGAATTCGCAAAATTCCAATCGTGCATGAAAACGGTTTCAAGACGAAGCGCAAGTGCGGCATTTGAGATGCGCACGCCGGTTTCGTGAATTTCGTCGAGCGCGAGCCAATCGAAATTTTGGCTGCCGACGAAAATTTCATTTCCGTCCATGATGAAGTACTTGGCGTGGTGAATTCCACCGGTGACCTTCGAAATATCGTAGAGGGCGAAAGAAAGGTTCGGAATAGCCTTGATGCGATCGAAGGTTTCTTTGTCATTATCGACCATACCGCTTCCAAGGAGAAAACGAATCTTCACCCCGCGGTTTCCGGCGGCTTCCATCGCTTGGAGAACCGGTTCGATCGAACGGTCCTTCACGGATTGGACGTACATTTGGGCGATGTCGATTGTCGACTTCGCATTCCCGATCATCTCTGGCCAAACTTCTTTCGCTTGGCGAACCCCCGGCAACGCGAGCTTCGTTTGCTCTGGGACCGACTGAACTATTTCTACCGTCGTATTTGCGAAAGCGAACACCGGAAGAAGGAAAAGAAGCGAAACCCCGTGCAGCCGAATACGCATTTTGCTCATGGGGCGAGTAAACGTCACCGTACCGATTTTTTCAATCACCGCTGTTTCAGAGATTGGTTTTGACGCGAGGGGTCTTCGTGGTTCCGTGATTAGAACTTATTGACCACTTTTGGCGGGTAAGAACCCCAAGTGTCGCCGCCGCCGTTGTCTGCGTCTTGGTAGACCAATCCATCTTCACGATACTGGATAATCGCAGTCGGGCGTTGGGAGAAGGTCTTAATCGGGACTGGCTCAGAGTAGTAACCAACCGACTTAAGTTCACCATCCACGACATCGTACTTCGGAAGCCCAGTAAAGACGGCTCCGTTTACGATCAAATTTTTACCCGTCGCTTCGTCGGTGACCTTCGTAGTCGTCAGCTTAAACGTATTTTTGGAGGCGAGCATATTCACGTAGGGTCCAAAAATTTTCGTCCAGTACGACTTGTTGTTGACCGAAGGGCGCCAATTCAAGGGATCCGTTATCGCGGAACCACTCGTAGGAATACTGTAGTATGCAACGTCCATAACTTCGTTTCTGCCGTTGTTATCGACATCCGCGACGTCTGGCCACTCGGTAATCCGAAGCGGAATCGTTTGGCCGAGTTTTTGGAGATCATTCATGTTCTTCGGAATGAGCGCACGAAGTTCGAGAAGATCGCTTGGATCCATGCGCATGCAGCTGTGAGAGACGTCGGCTCGGCGAAGGAACCAGGTTCTGTCATCATCACCCATCGTAATTGGTCCGTGGAAGGCGACGCCATCCGCTGTGATTTGAAGAAAAGGGAACCCACCAAATTCACTGAGCCAGCGATTACTAAACCAGCGGCCTTCAATACTCGAAGAAAGCGGAAATTTACGTAAACCCGGGCTCGGTAGCTTAAATGGTCCATCCTTATCAATCGCGATCGGATAGACAAATGTGAGTACACCGATCGCGTCCAGATGAACCGGTGGCATCGGTGATGGGGTAGGAATTGGAGAAGGAATCGGGCTTAGCGCGCCGGACGGAAGGGGGGTAGGTGTTACGAGCGGTAGAATTGGAAAAGTAGCCGCTACTGGCGCACCCTCGACGTAGTTGTCCTTGAAC
>JBBQMV010000292.1:0-3618 GCA_038329315.1 Bdellovibrionia bacterium
GTGCACTTCGCCACATTCGCGGCGTCGAAGATTATCTCGGATTTGTCGGTGCGCGTTCGAAAAGCCTCATCCAGCCGATGGTTCAGGACGCACCGAAGGCTTACGATCCGAACGCGATGAAGATCGACAATACGCGAAATAATATCCGCGTGAATCTCCCGAGATCGTTCACGCGGCCGCTTCTCACAAACAGCGCGGTTACTCTGCCCGCTTACCTTCCCGCGGATATGCTGATGAACCCGTCGGTGAAATCCAATCCTGGTGTGCGGTCCGGCGATATTCTACTCAGCCGCGGAAACGCGGCCGCGAGCGCGCTGATCGCGCGGATGGCCGAAGAAGACACGCAGTTCAGTCACCTTGCCTTCGTCTACGTCGCTCCGGACGGGCGTCAGTGGACGATGGAAGCCCACATCGAATTCGGCTCGATCATCATACCGCTCGATCAGTGGTTGGCCGACGGGAAGTCGCGCACGATGCTACTGCGGTACACCGGGGACCCAAAGATCGCCGCCGCCGCCGCGAAGGCAATGTACGATAAAGTTTCCGGCCCCTTTAATGCGAAGAAACCGATCGAGTACGATTTCGCGTTCGATATGAACGATCATTCACGCCTTTTTTGTTCGGAAATCGCCCGCGAAGGGTACGAAATTGCGTCGAAGAAGAGTGTGATGGTTCCGATGTTCCCTTCTCGAATCACGATGAAGAATCCCGACTTGATGAATCGGCTCGGAATTTCCCAATCGGCATCCTTCATACCGGCGGACATGGAAGAAGATCCGCGGTTTCAAGTGCTCGGCGAATGGCGCGACTTCAAAAAAATCCAAGACGTCTGGCAAAAAGACGCGGTCCTCACCTCGATTTATAAGTGGGCCGAAGACGGATACAAATTCGATTCGAGCGCTAAGATTAACGCCGAAAGCGGGATCGCGAAAACCCTGCGTAACTTCGACTTCATCAAAGACAAGATGCCAAAGTACATGACCAGGTCCGTAGTTAAACTGAACATGATGATCGAAAATATGAACGACGACTTTCAAGCGAAGCTCGCCGCGATCGAGACCAAGCGCGGAAAGGACGCCCTCCCCCTCAATTACAACGAGGTCATGGACGAACTCGACGCCATTCAAAAAATCCAAGGTCCGACTAAGGCCGGTGCGTTCGAGTATTTCCATAAATAGACGCGCCTAGTCAGGGGCCGTTTCTTGACCCTCCGCGCCCCGCGTGGTTGAACCGGGTCCGTGATTCGGATCTCCATTCTTCCCCCACTCGTCGCCGAGCGGATCGCCGCTGGCGAAGTCGTCGAACGTCCATCCAGCGTCGTGAAAGAGCTCGTCGAAAACGCGCTTGATGCCGGCGCGACCGAGATTTCCGTTCGGCTTGAGGACGGCGGGAAGGCCCTCATCGAAGTCCTCGATAATGGGTACGGAATGGGCGCCGACGACCTGCGGGTCGCCGTCCTCCGCCACGCGACTTCGAAAATCCGGGAAGTCTCCGATCTCGAACGGCTGTCGACCCTCGGATTCCGAGGCGAAGCCCTCCCCTCGATCGCGGCTTGTGCCGATCTCTCTATTCTATCGCGCGAGAAGGACTCGCCCGACCCCTTCGAGTGGCGCGACGGGAGGGTCCAGGCGACGACCTTCGGAAACTTCCACGCCTCGAAACACGGTACGCGGATCCAGGTCCGCTCCCTCTTTTCCCAAATTCCGGTCCGCCTGAAGTTCCTGAAATCCGCCACCGGTGAGATCGCCGCGATCCGCGAATGGATCGAGCGCCTCGCGCTTACGAATCCGTCGGTAGGCTTCCGCCTCGAAACCGAAGCGCGCACCCTCCTGCATTTCCGCGCGGAAGATGAAGCGTCGCGAGTCGCTCGCGTGCTCGGCGACGAGGGCGATTTCCCAGTCATTACCGAAGAAGTGATCGAAGCCGGCGCGATTCGCGCACGCATCCACTGGCTCCAGGGTGCGACCTCGCCGACGATGCGAAAGATGGTCCAAGCCGTAAACGGCCGTGCCGTCCGCGATCGACTTCTGAACCAAGCGATTCTCACTCCGTTTCGGCAGGCACTCCTGCCTGGTCAGTTTCCATGGCTCGCCCTCTTCCTCGACGTTCCGCCCGCACTGCTCGACGTGAACGTGCATCCGACGAAAACCGAACTTCGTTTTTTGAATTCGTCCCAGATCTTCCGCACGATCGAACGCCTCGGAGACCGGGTGATCGGTAAGCACGGCTCGGTGGGCTTCGCGTCTCGGCACGGAGGTGGCGAAGCCACTGGACGGCTAGAGGCGACGTTGGCTCCCGGTCTCGTGACTTCGTTTCATTCCGCCGAAGCACCGATCGCGCGTTCCGCCGACGGCTCCTTCGCCTTTTCGGCGGGCATCCAACCCGCGTTCTTTTCGTCTGCGTCCGAAAAGCTCGATGCTGTAAAAGAGAAATATTATGCGCCTACTCTCGGCCATCCGTTTACGGCCGACCGCTACGCCGGGTCGATCTTCCAAACCTACCTCCTTTACGATCTCGGCTCGGAGATGGCGCTCATCGACCAGCACGCCGCCCACGAACGAATTCGTTTCGAAAAACTCCGCGCCCGCGCGCTCCGCACTGCGGAAGGCGCCGAATCGCAGTCGCTCCTCGTTCCCGAAATCGCGAAGTTTCCCGCAGAAAATCGCGCGCGTATCGAAGCCCGCCTCCCGCTCCTCGAAAGCCTAGGCTTCGAAGCCGAACTCTTCGGCCAAGCCGACGCCCACGAACAGCTCCTCTTCCGCGCGATCCCGGCCGAGTGGGGTTCCGCGAATCTTCGCACCCGCCTGCTCACCCTCGTCGAAAAACTCGGCGCACTCGAAGACTCCGAAATTCCGTCGGCAGATGCCCACCGGGTTCTGAAACTCGACGAGAAGCTCTTCGAAAAACTCGCGAGTGAAGCTTGTCACTCCGCCGTTCGCGCTGGCGATCGCCTCGATGAAACCACCGCGCATTCCATTGTCGAAGCGCTCTTTGCCTGCGAACACCCTTGGAACTGTCCGCACGGACGTCCGACGGTCGCCCGCGTCCCTCGCGCGAGATTTGAAGAATGGTTTCAGCGTCGCGTTTAACTCCGCCTTTGAGGCGAGTCGCCATTCTCACCGGCACGACCGCCTCGGGTAAGACCGCGGCCGCACTCGACTTCGCACGCGCGCACCGCGAGATCGAAATCATTAACGCCGACTCGCTCCTCATTTATCGCGGTTTCAATATCGGCACCGCGAAGCCGTCGACGGCCGAACTCGAAGAGATTCCTCACCACCTCATCGACATCCGAGATCCGCATGAGGTTTACACTGCCGGCGATTTCGTCCGCGACGTCGAGACGTCACTGACCGATATTCACGCCCGCGGAAAACGTGCGCTTATTGTGGGCGGCACCGGATTCTATTTGAAGGCGATGCTCTTCGGCCTCTGGGACGCGCCGAAGCCCCCGGCCGAACTTCGCCGAAAACTCGAGGGGCGTTCGAACCAAGAACTCTACGACGAACTCGTCATCATCGACGAAGAGGCCGCACTTCGGATCACGCGGAACGATCGCTACCGCCTTATCCGCGCGGTCGAAACGATCGAGACGACCGGTAAAACGCCGAGTATTCT
>JBBQMV010000293.1:0-3614 GCA_038329315.1 Bdellovibrionia bacterium
TCGCAGCACTAAAAACCGGATGCGCAAAATTCTAAAGGCTCTCATTTTCCTGCCGATCGCGGCCTACGGACTTTACGTGGTCGCGATCGTCCTCTTCCTGAACACCCCGATTTTCGCGAAGGTCACCCAAATGACCGAAACGGAAAAGACCAATATCCGCTTCATGGGGGCGTGGTCGCTCGTCCCGGGTACCCTTCACGCAGCCGTCGTGCGCGTAAATATTCGCGAGCCCGATGTCGAGCTCGATATTACTCTCCATCGGTCGACGATTCATTTCGATCTGGCGGGTCTATTACTCAAGCAAGCGCACCTTCCGCTTCTCCGCGTAGAAGCGACGACCGTGGCGGTTCGACTGAAGAAGAAGCCAGAAGAGATTGTAGAGCCAATCCAATCGAAAGCCGAACGCGAGCGAAAGGCGAATACCGAGGAGATCGAAAAACTCGCCTCTCGGTGGACGATCAGCGTCGACCAAGTCGAACTTCCAAATATTTCGGAAATTGCGTTTGAGAAGAATAAACTGGTCGGAAAAAGGATGGAGATTTTCGGGGCTTTCATGCTTCAGCCGGGCACCCGTTGTGAAATTTACCCGAGTACCTTCAATATCGCAGCGGGTAAATGGAACGACGAAATCACCGATATCGACTTCTCGAGCCGAGTTCAGTTTCATCGTTTCTATAAGTCACACCTGACGGGATCCGAAGTTCTCCGCTATGTCGATGCGCACCTCGAAGGAACCGCGAAGGCGAACGGTCTTGAATTCGTGAACGTCACCCTCCGAAGTTTGGGCGATTACGGCTTCGGTGAAGGCACTGCGAATTTGCGCGCGAACTTGGACATTAAATCCGGCAAAATTCTAGGAGGGAGCATGTTTTCGGCCGAAAAGGGCGTCATCCGCCTGGCCGGACCCCGATTCGATCTCGTCGGAAATGGCGAACTCGCGTGGCGAGCGATGGAAAAGGAAAACGCATCGATACTTCACGCGGAAATGAGCGACGCTCGTACGGAAGTCCGACTCGGGAAGAACCGCCTTAAGGGAAAAGTAAGCCGAGTGGTCGCAGACGCGAAGATTCTCGGACTCGGCCTCGATGCGCCGTTCACTGGGCTATCGGCAAAGCTAAAGGTCGTCGACGGACAGGTCGCGAGCGAACCGCTCGAAAAATCGGCCGCGGACCAGTTCGCCTACTACGCGAAAGCGCGAATCTCGGGCGAACTGTCGGCAGTGGCGGGAGAATATCCCGAATCTGCCGGAATTCCGAAGCCTTCGATTTTCACGATCGACGTCGACGACTCCGCCTTCCGAATCCCTAAAATCGGCACCGCCGCCGGCACGGGCAAAGTCTCGCTCGCGGTAAAGACGATCGATTTCCGAGAGGGACGAGCGGATTTGCCCACTTTAACGGTGAAATTCCGAGGCGCACTCGACGCGAAGTATCCGATCGCTCTCACCGCGATTACGAAAAACGCCAGCCGGATTTTCGGACTCCGAAGCTCTTCCGACAATCACTGGCGCGGAGACGGAGAGCTGAAAATTTCTAAATTTAACGGTTTGCTCGACTACCTCAGGGATACGAAAAAAATCTCGGCTATCGTACGCGCCGGTTTGAATGCGACGGAAGTCAGTAGCGCCATGGCTTGGGAAATTACCCCCGAAGAAAGCCGCCTTGAAGTGCGCGAACTCGATTCGAACGGAATCTGGTCGGGGTTTGGTACGCTCGTTTCGGAAAAAGCCGACGACGGCGCTCCTTCCGAAATGCACGGTCAGTTCAAAGCGAAGATTCTCGGACTGCCGGTCGGGATCGGGCTAAACGACAAGAAGGTCGAGGTGAAGCTTTTCCCGGGAAGCAGCCCCATCAAAACCACGAGACAGTAGCCCTACGCCGCGAGCGAGCCCGACACCGTAGCCGACCGACGACGATGCGACCAACTCATGTAGTAGGCCCAAGCCGTGGTGAAAACCGCGATTCCGCCGAGCGTGACGAAAACCTGAGCCCAGCCGAAATGGTCCGACATAGAGCCCGCACCCCAGGCCGCGAGCGAACCGCCGAGGTAGCCGACTCCGTCGACCATCCCGACACAAGTGCCGACGCCTTTCGGTCCCGCGATATCGAGACTCATGCATCCGGCCGACATCGAATAAGGCCCGTAGAGGAAAAACCCGGCGAGTCCGAGGAAGATCAGAATCGCCGTTTGGAACTCGAGCCGATACGGAATGAGCGCCGAGATCACAAAGAGTGAAATCGTCAAACCGATGAGCATGAGGGTCATCATGAAGGATCGGTCGCCGTTCTTCGAATGATGGTCCGTGTACCAGCCAAGAAAAATCGTTCCGATGCATCCAAGGAGCGGAAAAATCGCGGAGGACATGACGGCCGCGGCCTTCCCCATGCCGATATCGACTAGGAGTTTAGGCGTCCAAAACATGAAGAACGATCGCAGGATCGTCGTCACGAACGCGAACGTCAGCACTTGCCGAAAGAGCGGGATATAGAAGAGCGTCTTCAGGATTTTCCCGGTCTTCACCGGTTCATCGCCATGGTCGAAATCTGCGAGAGCCACCTTCGAACCGGCATTTTTTCCGAATCGCACGTTCGGTACGACGTCACTCGGCTTCTCTCGCGAGGCCAGAAACGACCAAACCGCGATGACCGCGAGCATCGCCGCCGGCCAGTAGAAGAGGCCCTTCCAGCTGGCGCCCGCCCAGATAAGCGCGCCGCAAATGAGCGAAGCGGCGACGCTTCCGAATTGGAAGTTCACGCTGATGAGCCCCATCACCGTCCCGTTTCGCTCTGGCTCGTACCATTCGCCGATCACTTTAATGAGACCCGACCACCCCATTGAGAGGAAGAAGCGGCAGATGCACCAGATGACCGTGAAGGCGAAAATCGTGGAGAAAGACGGAAAGAGGAGATTCAGAAAGATCGCCCCGACCATACCGGTCATGAAGATTTTCTTCCCACCGATTTGATCTGCGATGGGGCCGGTGATGAACTTTCCGGCAGCGTAGGTCATCTCCGAAAAGCTGAGGATCACCCCGAGTTCGGAGTTCGAGTAATGAAACGTTTCGGCGAGGAGCGGAAGGGCTGCCGCAAGGTTTCCTCGGCAGAGGTAGTATCCGATATAGCCGACGAGCATGACCCAAAAGGTCGAGAGCCGCCAACGTTCGAGACGTACGCGCTGCTCCGCGGAAGGTTCGATGAGTGTCGTCATTCCCTTATAGTGAAGGCACTTCTAAAATGACGCCAGATTTAAGGTAAACTTAGACCAAAGAGCTATAAAGTCGGCTCTTCTCGGTTTCGGTAAGCGATTCGACCCCGATCGAGAACTCGGTCGTTGTTTCCGAAGCCTGCTTTTCCACTCCGCGCATCATCATGCACATGTGGGAACCGGTCATCTTCACGACCACTGCGCGAGGCGCGATCGCTTCGCCCACGGCTTGGCCGATTTGGCGCGTCAGTCGCTCTTGGACTTGGAACCGTTTCGAAAACATTTCGACAATCCGCGGGATTTTCGAGAGGCCCAGAATCTTTTCGTTCGGATAATAGGCGACCGAAACTTTTCCGAAGAACGGAAGCATATGGTGTTCGCACATCGAGTAAAATTCGACGTTCTTCACG
>JBBQMV010000294.1:0-3609 GCA_038329315.1 Bdellovibrionia bacterium
CTACGGTAGCCGGGGCAAAAGCGGTGGCCGACTTCTTCACCGATTCGCTCCGAGCGCAGTGGCCAACCGAAGGAGATCTGCGAACACGCCACCCGCGGTGACTTCAGGACCGGCTCCTGGTCCTTGAATCACAAGGGGCTGGCGATCGTAACGAGCCGTGCGGAACGCGACTATATTATCCGCTCCACTCAGGTGGGCAAATGACTGGGTCTTCGGATAACTCGCAAGCTTCACCGAAGCGCCGCCCTTTTCGTCGATTTGGCCAACGTAACGAAGAGTTTCGCCCTTCGCTGCAGCCGCAGCAAAGCGCGCGGACATTTCAGCGTCGCCCTCGGCGATTCGCGTGAGATATTCATCGAGCGGAAGACTCCGGAGCTTCTCCGGAACGAGATTTTCGATCGGCACATCGGCGAGTTCGAGCGTACCGCCCGCTTCGCGCGCGAGAATCACGAGCTTCCGACCAACGTCGGTTCCGGAAAGATCGTCCCGTGGATCGGGCTCGGTATAACCGAGGTCGCGCGCTTCTCGAACGATCTCCGAAAACGGGCGCTTTCCGTCGTAGTTATTGAAGATATAAGAGAGTGTTCCGCTAAACACGCCTTCCAAGCGAAGGAGGCGGTCACCCGTCTGGCAAAGCTCACGCAAAGTTTGGAGAATCGGAAGGCCCGCTCCGACATTCGTCGAATAGAGAAAACGCCGATTCGCCGCGAGCGCGGCTTCCCGAAGTTCGCGGTAAGCCGCGTAGCTCTGCGTGTTCGCCTTTTTATTCGGCGTGATGATGTGAATCCCGGAACGCAGCCACGCGGGATAGGACTGGAGTAGATCCGAACTCGCCGTCGCGTCGATCACGACCGTGTGAGGCAAGTGACTCGATCGAACGTGTTCGATCCACCGAGCGACGTCCGCTGGTTCGGATTTCGCAGTCCCCTCTTTTCCTTCCGCAAAATCTGCCCAAACATCGGGCGAGATTCCACGCTCGTCAGTTCCGTCGAGGAGCATCCGTTTCGAAGTCAAAAGACCGCGCATCCGGACATCGATTCCGAAACGTCGCTTTAACTCCGGAATTTCCGCGCGAAGCTGGCGCATGAACTCTTTTCCGATGAGACCAGTCCCGATGATCCCAAGTCCCAGTGTTTGTGGAGAAAGGTAAAACGCCGAATGGACCGCGCGTAGCGCGCGACGAGTCTGAGTGCCGTCGATGACCGCCGAAATATTTCGTTCGGACGAACCCTGGGCGATCGCATCGATATTCACGCCCGCTCGGCCGAGGGCCTCGAAAAACCTTCCGGCGACCCCTGGATTCGCGATCATGTTATCGCCGACCGCCGCGAGAATACTTCTCCCGCGTCGAATTTCGATCCGCTCAAGCGTGCCCTGATGAATTTCGGCAAAGAAGGTTTTCCGCACCGCTTCCTCCGCTGCCGCCGCTTGGTCTTCGGAGACCGCGAGGCAGATCGTATGCTCCGAACTCGCCTGCGATATCATGACGACCGATATTCCCGCCGCGCGAAGTCCTGAGAAAAGGCGTTCGGCGATTCCCGAAATGCCGACCAGCCCGGTCCCCTCGATATTCACGAGCGCCATCTTTTCGATCGCCGAGAATCCCTTCACGACCGCGCTCGAGCGTGCGCCCGCATGAATTTTCGTCCCGGCGAATGCTGGATTGAACGTATTTCGAATCCAGACCGGAATTCCTTGACGGATCGCCGGCTCCATCGTCGCCGGATGGACAACCTTCGCGCCGAAGTTTGCGAGCTCGGTCACTTCCTTGTACGTCATCTCGTCGAGGACGACTGCGTCGGGCACAAGCCGCGGATCCGCGGAAAGAACTCCGTCGACGTCGGTCCAAATCGTAATTTCCTTGGCCTCAAGCAGCTGGCCGAAAATGGCCGCGGAGTAATCACTGCCGTTCCGTTTCAACGTTGTCGGCACGCCATCCAAGGTCGAAGCAACGAATCCGGTGATGACGACAATCTCGTCGCTCGGCCGCTTTTCTTTCGCGAGCCAAGCCGTAATTTTCTTCTTCGATTCTTCCCAGCGCACCGCGACCCACTTCGAATGGGAATCCACGACGAGCACTTCGCGCGCGTCGAGATATGCGGCGGCATGCCCGCGCTTCTTTAGTGCCGCGGTCAGGATTTGGGCAGACCAGATTTCACCGTACCCCGACACGAGCTCGACGATCGCCTCGGACGCGCTCCGCGCAAGCCAAACACCACGGAGCACTTCTTCGAGTTCCCCGAAATCCTTTTCAATCACGTGAGCGAGCGTGTCGATTCCGAGCGCCTTGATCGCATCGAGGTGACGCTGCTTGAGCGCGCCCATTTTTTCTCGATAAGCCGCATCGTTCCGGCGAGCCCCCTCGACGGCATCGATCAGTCCGTCAGTGGTGCCCTTCATGGCCGAGACGACGACGCCCCGGCGGAGGTTCGGCGCTTTCGCCGCATCCGCCCGAAGGATATCGATTACGCTCGCATACCTCTCGGCATTTCCGACGCTCGTACCTCCGAATTTATGAATGATCCAATTCGACATTCCTCAAGCATAAAGAGGGCTTGGGAAATCCAATAGCTCTTTCCGCAAGCTCCGCGAATAACTCGTCGCGTCGACATCACCAAATCGCTTTTCGATACGCCCAAACCCCTAGGATGAGTAAAAATAAGTCTGGCATGAGCGCTGCGTAGAGTGGCGGGACGGTCCCGGAGAAGCCGACATTTTGGGCAATCATCTGGAGAATATAAGTAGGAATGATGACAATCAGCGAAATCAAAGCCGCGCTCGTCGAAGCCCCGCGCGCGCGAACCGTACCGAGTCCCATCCCGATCAATGCGAAAAAGATCGGGGTCAGCGCCGTAAACCAACGGGAATAGATTTCGGTATAAAGTTCGTTGCGCATGCGCGGAGAAAGCGCGGCGCGATCGACACCCATCAGCTCCGCGTACGTATAATTTAGGAAGTTTCCGACGGCATTGTTCGCGCCTTCGAGGATACTCAGGTTTACCTGGTACTCGCGAAACTTCGTCTTTTGATAAGTGACCGTCGCCGTGTCGTTGTAGTGAATTTCTCCGTCGTAGAGCTTCAGAGTGACCGAGGCTCCGAGATCGGAGTTCGTTTTAATCGGAATGATCTGGCCTTCAGGTGCGATCACCGAGCGCGGCGCCCGCTGATCGCGTTCATCATAAATAAAAATATTCGCGAGACGGTTCGTTTTCGAGTCGACCTTTTCGGCGTAGATTAACAAACCAAAAAAACCGGTCGTGAACGTGTTTTCACGAATGGCCGCGATCGGAGTCGTGTTCGTCAGGCGAATCACCGTCTGGCGCCAGCCGATCTTTGCTTGAGGTGCCCAATTCAAATTGAGTGCGAGTGATCCTGCCGCAACGACGAGTCCAAGGACCAGAATCGGCGCAGTGAGGCGAAAGATACTTACCCCGTTCGCTTTCATCGCCACCAGTTCGGAATCCGAGGAAAGCCGACCAAAGGCGACAAGCACCGCAAGCAGGAATGCGAGCGGAAGGACCATCGGCATGAACGTCACGGTGAGGTACCCGACGATCTTCAACATAATCAACGGCGGAGCCGCGTGTTCGATCATCGCCGACGCTAAGC
>JBBQMV010000295.1:0-3603 GCA_038329315.1 Bdellovibrionia bacterium
ATTGATGCCGCGGGAAATTTTTCTCCGAAAGCGCATCGATACCCTCGCGTCTTACGTGAACTACAAACCCCAGACCTCGGTCGATATCAAAGCCGTGAACGGCCTGAAGGGCGGAAGCGACTGGGCGATGCACGAGCGCACGATTCAGGCGTTTCTTTCCGCGTACCACACGCTCGGGACGAACACCTATGAGAGCGGCGATATCCACATGGACGAACTCCTACCCGAAGGAAAGGATGCCGCGAATCTCCTCGCGCTCGAGGACATCACGACCACGTTCGACGCCTTCGCGACCGACTTCGCCGTCGGAAACGCGAATGCTTGTAACGCGTTCACGACGAACACTCCGGCGCCTACTCCCGGAACGCGCCAAAACTGTTCCCAGTGCCTCGTCCCGTTCCCCCAGTCGAAACGTTTTAGTGGATTCGATCCGATCGTCGGCGTGGCGAAAGATCCGAAGGTCCTCACCTACTATGCGATTCGCCTCACCGCGAAGGCCCACATTCTTTTCTCGCCGTACGGCGATCTCGAAATGAGTGCATATTCCGCGGCCCAACCCTTCGGTTCGCGCATCGGTCCGTCGCTCGCGGAAGCCGTCTTCAACTCCGCGGGATCGCCGACGGGAGCCCCGACTCGATGTAACGGTCCCGCCACTTGTAACGGAACGGTCCCGAATCTCCCCGTGAAGGATGGCGAATCCTCAAGCCCGACGCTCGCCTCCGGATGGGCCCAAAACGACGTCCTCTTTAATATGTACTCGAGCGGCCTCGGAGTAACTCCGAACGGAAACGCGGTCCAACAATCCGTGACGAACACCGATCTCCTAAAGGCCTACCATGTCGCGATGGCGCCGAACCCATGGGAGATGGGCCGCTATAATATCCCGAACGATTCGAACGACGATCCGTTTCTCCAAAGTTTCGACGAGACCGGAGTGCGCGCGATTTGGGCTCCGCTCTTCAGTGGAAATTCGACCGCATCGAATTCGAACCCGGCGGCCGGGATCATCGATTACTTAAATCAGATGGCGTCGAACTACGTGAACCAATCGCAGTCCACCCAAAGCATCTTTAGCCCTGCGGCCCAAGCCGCACTCATCAGCCAGATCAATATCTACGCGAACACCGCACTCAAGAACGGAAAGGGCGAGGACGGCGAAGGGCTGAACGTCGTGCGCATCTACGATCCGATTAGCACCCGAGTGGATCTCGTCGGACGCCGCGACCCACTAGCGCCCGCCATCCCGAAAACGATATTAATGCGCGACGCGGTACGCCTGAAGACCGGATGGAACGACGTCCTCAGCAGCCGCCCCCCCAATGACTACAAACAGAAGGGCCGGACCGGATATAGCGTAAAATTCGTCCCTTTGAGCGTCTTACGCACCGCATCTGGGGTCACCACGAACGGCAAAGACTCCTTCACCAACCGCCTCCCCTCGTCGAACGGCGTCGGGACGGACACGATTGAAATGAAACACTGATTGCCAAGGGGTTTCCTCCTTCGCTAAATTCTACAGGCTTCCACCCAATCAAACTCTCATCCCAAGCACAGACAGGAACCTCCGGAAATGGCCAAGAAAGCGAAAAAGAAACCAGCGAAGAAAGCCGCGAAAAAATCCAAGCCTACGAAAACGGCCGCCAAAAAAGCTAAGCCTGCGAAGAAAGCGGCAAAGAAAAAAGTCGCACCAAAAAAAGCTGCGAAAAAAACGGTCACGAAAAAAGCCGCTCCGAAGAAATCCGGCGTGGTAAAAATCGCACCGCCTTCGAAGAAGTCCCAACCGATGGTCAACCAAACAAAGCCAAGTTCGACCGCCTCGTTCATGACCGGCCTAGCGGCGGGCGCTGGCGCAGCCACCGCATTCTCGAGCTTCGGTCACGAGTCGAAGCCAAGCGACGACGGCGAAGAGTAATCTTTGGAGATCCGCGATGTCCTCCACGGCTCGGTAACGATCGAGCCGCATGAGCTGGCCATCCTCGACTCGCGCTATTTTCAGCGCCTGCGGTCGATCCGCCAGCTCGGATTTGCGGAATACTCGTACCCGAGCGCGACTCATAACCGTTACGTTCATAGCCTGGGTGCCATGCAAGTGGCCACCCAGGCTTTTGAAACGATTTTCGGCGGCCCCGACTCGATCCCGGCCCAAAGCGCTTCCGATCGTCTCCTGCTTGGGAAGACGAACCCGGGCGCTTTCGCGCGTTTCCGCGCAGTGACCCGCATCGCTTCGATGCTCCACGACGTCGGTCACGGACCGCTTTCGCACACGACCGAGTTCGCCATGCCGGAAGTTCGAAACCTGAAATTTCCGGAGTGGACCGGCATTTCGGGCGCGGATCGAAAAGCGAATCACGAAGATTATACGCTGAAAATTATTCTCGATTCGGGGCTTACGAAGATTCTCGAGTCCGCCGGAAGCGCCTTCGGATTCAAACCGCGGCACGTTGCGGGACTGATCGAACCGAAGCTTCCGATGGAAGACGATTTCTTCGTCGAAACGATCGCCGGTAAGAAAATCGATTTCCGCCCGATTCTCCAGCAGATCATTTCGAGCGAACTCGATGCCGATCGGATGGACTACCTTCGGCGCGATAGCCTATTCGCGGGCGTGAGCTACGGCGAGTTCGACTTCGATTGGCTTGTGGGAAATCTCACTTCGCATGTTCATCAAGGGAAGGTGTACCTGAGCCTTCAGCACCGGGCGCTCTACGCGTTCGAAGATTTTCTCCTCTCACGCTTCAACATGTTCCTCATGGTCTACCTTCATTATAAGAGCATCGTGTTCGACGAAATGCTCGGGCAGTACTTCGCTTCGGCGCCGGGAGAATATTCGCTTCCGGCCGATATCGAAGCCTATTGCGAAGCGGGCGACGCCCAACTCTACATGGCGCTCGCGAAATCAAAGAACGAATGGGCCCGCCGGATCACCGAGAAGCGCCCGTACCGGATGCTTCTCGAACTTCACTCGGGAATTCCGGCCGGTAAAGTCGCGGCCGAAAAGCAGGAAAAACTACTTCAAGAAGTGAAGGCGAAGCTCACGGCGAAAAAAGTTCACTTTATCGAAGCGAACGTCTCCGGCGAACTCTCGAAGTATTTTCGAAAGCCCGGCGACCCGATCTTTATTCGCTACGACAATCACTTCTCCGACCCAAGCTACATCCAGCTCGAGAAGTGCACCGACCTCTTCGAGAAGTATTCTGAGAAGCGCTCGATCACGCGCCTCTACGTCGCACCCGAAGTTTACGCGGAATGCGCGACGCTCGGTCGAGGCACGACGTTCCTCGATTAGGCCTGGAGTTACTTCTTTTTCTTTTGGTTACCGAAGGTATAGGCGAGCGCGATTTGGATTCGTGGATCTTTATCGGTTCTACCGTCCACTTTATTGATGTCATCGAAAGCGAACGCGCCACCTTCGGCGGAGAAGCCGATCGAAGTCTGAATCGTATTGCCACGCTGTCCGACGTGAGCCTTCCAATCGACCTCGGTATTCGCGTTCCAGCCGAGGCTTCCCACCGAAGTCGGATGCGGGAAAAAGATCACCGCAGTGCCCGCCTTCGCGCTCAGCCGTGAGTCGTTCCACTTCTTGTTCTTCACCAGGTTTAATCC
>JBBQMV010000296.1:0-3595 GCA_038329315.1 Bdellovibrionia bacterium
GATCGAATTCGGCTTTTCGGCCAAAATCTTCTTTAGCGTGGAAGAATCGATGACGAAGTTTTCAAGACCCGAAGTGTGTTCCATTAGTGAGCCGCCGTAGAAGATAACCGGCGTTCCGCCGGAATTACGGTCTTGAGGCCCGCCGAAGCGGCTTCGGTCATCGAGAGCCCGCGAGAAACGATTCGAAGCGCTTTACCCACGAGATCGTGCGGCATCGCCTCGACGATCTCGACTTCGATGAAGTCCCCTGGTCGGAGAGACTCAGCTTCAAAGCCAAGGTAGGAAACGTCGTTGATGAGAACCCGGCCGTCGATTTCGGCGGCTTGGGTCGGCATGCGGCCCTGAAGAAGGAGTTCGGACTCTTCCGAACTTCCTTCGAGCATGATTGTCACTTTCGATCCGACGTATTTCTCATTCCGCATGGCGGATTGGAGCTGGAGAATTTCGGTGAGCTTTTTTCCACGACGGCGTTTAGTCCCCGCGTGAATTTGCTCACCCATTTCGCCGGCCTTCGTACCTTCTTCTTTCGAGAAACGGAAGACGCCGACGTGATCGAGGGCGAGGCCCTGGATGTCGGTGCAAAGCTCTTCGAACTCGGCTTCGGATTCACCCGGAAAACCGACGATAACCGAAGTCCGGAAAACGAGACCCGGAATTTTCGAGCGGAGCTTTTCGATCAACGTGAAGAGTTTCGCCTTCGTGAGGCGGCGATTCATCGAGCGAAGGACCTTATCATTCGTATGCTGGATCGGCATATCGAGGTATTTCACGATTTTCGGTTCGCGCGCCATCACGTCGATGAGTTCATCTGAAAATTGGTCTGGATAGACATAGTGAAGACGAATCCACTCGATTCCTTCGATCTTGCAAAGTTCGGGGAGGAGCTTCTCGAGATTGTCTTTATATTTTCCGTCGATCCCGTAGTGGGTGAGATCTTGCGCGACGAGGTTTAGCTCGCGAACGCCGCGGGATGCGAGTGTCGTCGCTTCGGTCACGAGAGATTCGATCGTGCGCGAACGAACGTCTCCGCGGAGTGTCGGGATGATGCAGAAGGCGCAGCGACGGTTACAACCTTCGGAGAGCTTTAAGAATGCCGAATGAAGCGGTCCCGTATGCATCCGCGGATCGGTTTCGGTGTGAATGAAGGCGGGTTGGTCGATGTAGGAGCGTTTCGGAAGGGGAGCGCCGAGTTCTTGGGCCTTTCCGTGGGTGTCCAATAACTCAGTAATGCGATGATATTGGCCCGTACCGATGAATAGGTCGACTTCAGGCATCTCGGTCTCGAGTTGCTTGTGATAACGCTGCGGTAGGCAACCAGAGGCGACGAGAACCTTACAACTGGCGCTTTCCTTCAGATCCGACATTTCGAGGATCGTTTCGATTGATTCTTCTTTCGAAGCTTGAATGAACGAGCAGGTGTTTACGATGATGACTTCGGCTTCTTCAGGACGTTGGGTAATCGTATAACGATCTTTCGTGAGCATCCCGAGCATGACTTGGGAATCGACGAGATTTTTCGGGCAACCCAGCGACACGAAGTAAACGGGGGCTTTTGCGGGCAGGGTGGAATCGGTGGTCGGTACTGCAGTATTCATTTTAATCCCGGAAGTTTCCGAAGTTCATCGGAACCTTGAGTTGGTCTTGTTCACTCTTCAGAAGCGCGATCGCATCTTGGAGGTCGTCCCGGTTCTTACCGGTGACACGAACTTGTTCATCTTGGATTTGGGCTTGAACCTTTAGCTTCGATTCTTTGATCTTGGCGATGATATCTTTCGCCTTCTCTTTCGGAATCCCGGCCATGACGTTCACGAGTTGGCGCACGGATCCGCCGAACGCGGTTTCCTTGTCTTTATAGTCGAAGCAAAGCAGCGAGATCCCACGCTTGATGAACTTCGTTTGGAGAATATCTTTCATAGCATCGAGCTTCTCTTCTTCGCTGACCCAGAGGGTGAGCGTCTTCGCTTTCGTGTCGACCTTGATTTCGGTTTTGATCGATTTGAAATCGTAGCGAGAGAGGAGCTCTTTGGTCGCCTGGTTAACGGCGTTATCGAGCTCTTGCCAGTCCATTTCGGAGGAGATGTCGAACGAGGGCATGGAAAGCGGAGTCCTTTCAGAGAGTTGTTTGACGTGATGTGTATAATTGACTGGTGCGTCGGGAGCAAGGGCTTCGTTCAGCGCCCAGATCCGATTATAACCATCTGATTTTATTGAATTATTAAACCTTTGGAAAGACGGTCTCGGCAGAGTTGGCGGCAGAGAGCGGGGACTAGCGACGAAGGATTGCCCGAACCGAGTCTCCCCGGTGGAGTTCTGTCGCGGGAATTAATTCGATCGTCCAGCGGCTCGGAACTTTCGGGACGACCCGGTAAGCTTTTCCGTCGGCCGGAACTGGAAAATCGATTTCTCCCTTGGAGTTCGGATTCTTGCGAGCCACTTCTTCTTCATTTTCCACTGTTTCGAGAGCGAAGTCGATTCGCGTACAGTTTGAAAGGCTATCGCTCGCTCCGCCTACGAAATAGACCGAGCATTCGACGTGAATCGATTCGCTTCGGAGATTATCCACGGCGGCCGCTGTGTTTGCGTCGGCATGCGGATTTTCCGATCCCGAGGTAGCGCAGCCGATTGGAAGGAGCGCGAAGATTGTGATGAAAAGGTTCCGGTAAATGGCCTTCATTCGCGAATCACGTCCGTAGCGGGTGGGGTAACGAATTTAAAGTACGCTTCGTTCATTTTTTCGGCGAGCTTCACGTTCCCAAGCGAGATTTCAGTCCTATTTCCGCCCTGGTGTTCGAGCCGTAGCTTTTGAATGATATTCTTCGCCGGATCGATCTCGAGTTCCGCAGTTTTCACGCTTCCGGCAGTTCCTTCCGCAGGAGTAAGAAGAAATTTTGTCGGAGAGATTTTCGTGATCGCGACGCCATGAACTTTCGAGAATGAACCGGAGAGTATCGCATTCGCGAGTTCAGATTGAACTTCCGTCGTTCTCCGCTCGATGACTTGACCCCGTTCGCCGGCCTCGAAAGGCGGGGTGTAGAACCAGAACTTATTTCCGTCCGAAACGAGGAGGTTCTTATCGGGCTTTAAGGTTTCCCAGCGGAACTGATTTGGGTGTTGGATCATCAAGATCCCGGAAGATTCTTTTTTCGCACCGGTGAGTTTCGATTCGTCCTTTTGGGTGAAATCGGCTTCAAGGGTTTTCGCGGCTACGTATTTTTTCTCGATCGCCAGGAGCTCTTCGGGAATGACGACCTTCGGGGCGGCGGGCGCCGTTTCTTTTGCCGAGTAGGTCTTCACTGTGTTTTTCGCGTGGGCGGACTTCTTTTCGGTGGCAATCGTTTGCTCGGCAAAGAGCTGAAAGAGAACGAGCCAAACAACGACGAGTACGGCGATGGTTCGGGCACGGAACGGAGGAATCATACTGGGAGGCTGCATCCGCTCTAGTCTATCGCCGCGGACC
The DNA here is from genome assembly GCA_038329315.1 of Bdellovibrionia bacterium. Classification (GTDB taxonomy): domain Bacteria; phylum Bdellovibrionota; class UBA1018; order UBA1018; family UBA1018; genus JACMQW01. The sequence continues at coordinate 3,458 of JBBQMV010000296.1, forward strand.
GACAGAAGCAAAAGCTGCTTTGCGTCAAGTATTTGATACACTTAAAGAAAGAGCTGTATTTTATCTAACCGACGTAAAAAAGTTTTAACCTTCGCACCGTCGACTCGGTTGCAATCGGGTCTTAGTGAAGCTCGATCG